>CALPSK010000030.1 GCA_943326215.1 Sediminibacterium ginsengisoli
ACCACTTCCTTACCCATGGCAATAATTTGCTCACTTGATATATTAGAAAGTCCTTGCTTGCTCACTTCAATCTTACCATATCTTTCAATAGCAGCTGCATAATCTAAATAGACTGCTTGCTTGGAAGTTCCTACACCAAAACCAGCATCACATCTTTCTTTAGCTGCACGAGAAGCCACATCACGAGGCACTAAGTTTCCAAAAGCAGGGTAGCGACGCTCTAGAAAATAATCTCTATCTGCTTCTGGTATATCATTGGCTTTTCTAGTTTCTCCTAAATTTTTAGGCACCCATATTCTTCCGTCATTTCTTAATGACTCAGACATGAGGGTTAATTTGGATTGATGATCTCCACTTACTGGGATACAAGTAGGGTGAATTTGTGTAAAGCAAGGGTTGGCAAAATAAGCACCTTGCTTATGTGCTTTCCAAGCAGCTGTTACATTCGATCCCATGGCATTGGTTGATAAATAATACACATTACCATATCCACCAGAACATATTAATACCGCATGTCCAAAATGTTTTTCTAATTCACCTGTAATTAAATTACGGGCAATAATTCCTTTTGCTTTTCCATCAATTTTTACAATGTCTAACATTTCATGTCTTGCATGCATGGTTACATTGCCCAGTGCTACTTGACGCTCTAAAGCTTGGTAGGCACCAATTAATAATTGTTGACCGGTTTGACCTGCAGCATAAAAAGTTCTTTGAACTTGCGTACCACCAAAACTACGGTTGCTTAATAACCCACCATATTCACGGGCGAAGGGAACACCCTGTGCCACACATTGATCAATAATATTCGCACTCACTTCTGCTAAGCGGTGGACGTTCGCTTCACGGGCACGGTAGTCACCTCCTTTAATCGTATCATAAAATAATCTGAAAATACTATCTCCATCGTTCTGATAATTCTTAGCAGCATTAATTCCACCTTGTGCAGCAATACTATGAGCACGACGAGGAGAATCTTGAAAACAAAATGCTTTTACTTTGTAGCCCAACTCACCCATGGCAGCAGCAGCCGATGCGCCTGCAAGACCAGTACCCACAATAATGACTTCCATTTTTCTTTTGTTGGCAGGGTTTACTAGTTTACAATGTCCTTTGTAATCGACCCATTTGTCATCTAGTTTTCCGGAAGGTATTTTAGCGTCTAACATATTTAATCTTTTATCTATCGTTTAGAATATATTTATTTTGAATTTTTAATTTACCCAGTGTAAATAAAAACTAATAGGCATTAAAGCGAATGCTAATGGAATAATAATGGCAAAGCCAAAACCAATGGAGCTAATCATAGCATGGTATCTTTTATTATGCACTCCAATAGTTTTGAAGGCACTTTGAAAACCATGTGCTAAGTGGTAGCCCAAAGAAATACAAGAAATCACATAAAATAAAACCACCCAAACATTTTGGAAAGTGTCTTGCATGACTGCATATAAATTATGTACTATAAAGCCATTGCCTAAATCCATTTCTGCAACACCTGTAATTCTTGAAGGGACCCAAAAATGTTTCCAATGTATTACAAAAAACATAAGAAGTATGGTTCCTAAAATGGCCATACTTCTGCTATACCATTTACTACCTTTTGCATAATTTACTTCATAGCCTACCTTTCTTTTAGATCTATTTTCTAAGGTTATCATATAGCCTTGAATGATATGTAGAAAAATTCCTAAGAATAATCCTATTTCTAAAATTCTTGGCACTATAAAACTTCCCATAAAATGAGCTGCTTTGTTGAACATGACGCCGCCGTCCATTGCCCAAATACAAGCATTTAATCCTGCATGCACCACTAAGAATAAGACTAAGAAAATACCCGTGAAAGCCATTACTAATTTTTTTCCCACGGAGGATGTAAACATTTGCTTAAAGGTCATAATAAGATGTATTTTAAATCGACGTAAAGTTAAGTATGAATTGCGAGCTTAGAATAATTCGTTGCATGATTTTTCCTGGATTTTATAAATTATTAAAACAAGTCCTTCAAAAAGCCCCCTTTAGATAAGTTATTCACCACTTGTATAAAAATTGAGCCGTGAACATATATTGACTTAATTTTATACCATGATTAAAGTGTTAACCATACTTTGGAATAGCTTCAAGATGGCCATTGGGGAGTTAAAAGCCAATAAGCTAAGAACCTTTCTTTCTCTATTTGGTATCACCATTGGTATCTTTTGTATTATTGGGGTTTTGGCTACTATTGATAGTTTACAATCAAAAATTAAAAGCGATTTATCCAGTTTTGGAAATAACTCGGTCTATATCGATAAATGGGATTATTCTGGAGGCCCTGAATACCCTTGGTGGAAATTTGTTAAGCGACCAAGTATGAAAATGGAGGAGATGGACTTCGTTAAAAAGAAGAGTACGCTGGCTTCCAATATGGCTTTTGTGATGCAAACCCAAGAGTCTTTTTCTTATGAGGATAATATATTAAAAGGTGTTAATATTTATGGAATTACACCTGAATATAAAAACATACAATCTTTTAATATTGGCTATGGTAGGTTTTTAAGTGAGTCAGATTTTACGCGCGGAGTGCCTTATGTAGTTATAGGATATAAAGTAGCAGAGGAATTATACGGCAAAGCAGATAAGGGAGTAGGTAAAACTATAACCTATAAAGGTCGCAAGCTTTTAGTTATAGGCGTTATTGAAAAACAAGGTTCTGCCATTATTAATGGCTATGATTATGATAAGAGTACTATTGTTACACATAATTATATGGCATCGGTATATAATCCAGATAATTTAGGACCCGTAATTATGGTACAACCTAAACCAGGCATTACTTCCAAGGCTTTGCAGGAAGAATTAATAGGTATTATGCGTCAAATTAGAAAACTAAGTCCAACAGAGGATGATAATTTCACTTGTAATGATGTGGCTCAATTTAAAGACCAAGTGGAAAGTGTATTTGGTGCTGTGAATCAAGGTGGATGGGCCATTGCAGGCCTTTCTTTAATTGTAGGTGCCTTTGGTGTGGCTAATATTATGTTCGTTACAGTGAGAGAAAGAACCAGTCAAATTGGGCTAAAAAAAGCCATTGGCGCCAAAAGTTCTTCTATTCTATATGAGTTTTTATTAGAGAGTGCTTTTTTATGTATTATAGGCGGCTTGGTAGGATTATTATTAGTTTGGTTACTCACTTTAGCGCTTAGTACAGTGCTTCCATTTGCTATTACTATCGCACCTAGTATTATTTTTCTAGCCTTTAGTATCTGTATTATTTTAGGGGTGGTTTCAGGAATTATTCCTGCCTCCATTGCAGCTAAAATGAATCCTGTAGAAGCTATTAGAACAAAGTAAAATTCGTATTTTTTTAAGCTTTATCTTCGTGGGGTGAATACAAAACCCATTACAATATTAGCTATAGAGTCTTCCTGCGATGAAACCGCAGCCTCCGTTATTGTGAATGGAAAAATCCTTTCCAATTTTATTGCCAATCAAACCGTGCATGAAAAATTTGGCGGAGTAGTGCCCGAACTAGCCAGCAGAGCACATATGGAAAATATTGTGCCCGTGGTGGATGCTGCCTTAAAAAAAGCCTTTCCAGAAAATACGCCTACCGAAAGTTTAGAAAAATTGGACGCCATTGCTTTTACGCAAGCCCCTGGTTTAATTGGTAGTTTATTAGTGGGCGCGCAATTTGCAAAATCATTAGCCTTAGCATTAAATAAACCTTTAATTGCAGTGCATCATATGCAAGCACATGTGCTAGCGAATTTAATAGATGATCCCAAACCGAGCTTTCCTTTTTTATGTTTAACGGTGAGTGGAGGACATACACAAATTGTAAGGTGTAATAGTGCGGCTGAAATGATTATACTGGGTGAAACCATTGATGATGCTGTAGGAGAAGCCTTTGATAAAATTTCAAAATTATTAGGACTGGCTTATCCTGGTGGCCCATTATTAGATAAACTAGCACAGCAGGGGAATCCCAAAGCCTTTGTTTTTGCAAAACCACAAGTGCCGAATTTAGATTATTCATTTAGTGGATTAAAAACAAGTGTTTTATATTTTTTACAAAAACAATCGCCTGAATTTATTCAAGAAAACTTGAATGATTTATGTGCCTCTGTTCAATACACTATTGTGGAAATTTTATTGAAACAACTTAAAAAGGCCATTCAAGAAACCGGCATACAAGAATTTTGTATTGCAGGGGGTGTGAGTGCCAATTCAGGTCTTCGAAATGGGGTAGCAGATCTTGCCCAAAAAACAAAGTCAACGGTATTTTTACCTGCCTTTGAATACTGTACCGACAATGCCGCTATGATTGCCATGGCTGCCCATTTTAAGTATCTAGAAGGGGCTTTTGAAAGTTTAGCCGTCACCGCCTCTGCAAGATCGAATTGGTAAATTAAAAAGGATTAACTTTGCAGCCTCAAAAATAGTTTAGCAATGATTAGTGCAAGAAACGTCACTTTGGCCTACGGTAAAAGGGTTTTATTCGATGAAGTAAATATTAGCTTCACGAAAGGTAACTGTTATGGTATCATTGGTGCCAATGGTGCTGGTAAGTCTACATTTTTAAAAATATTAAGTGGGGAAATTGAACCCAATAAAGGAACGGTTGAAATAACGCCAGGAGAACGTATGGCGGTATTAAAACAAAATCAATTTGAGTTTGATGAACAAACTGTATTGAGTACGGTGATGCAGGGGCACAAGCGTATGTGGGAAGTCATGCATGCCAAAGATGCTTTGTATGCTAAAGAAGATTTTACAGAAGAAGATGGTATTAAAGCAGGGGAGATGGAAGCAGAGTTTGGTGAGATGGGTGGCTATGAAGCAGAAAGTAATGCAGCAAGTTTATTAAGTGACTTAGGCGTGAAAGAAGCAATGCACCAAGACTTAATGAAAGACATTCCTAGTAATTTTAAACTTCGAGTTTTATTAGCACAATCGCTATTCGGTAATCCAGATATTTTATTATTAGATGAGCCTACCAACGGATTAGATATTGAAACTATTGGATGGTTAGAGAATTTCTTAGCCGATTATCAAAATATTGTACTAGTGGTTAGTCACGATCGTCACTTCTTAGATACAGTGTGCACGCACGTTTCAGATGTTGACCGTTCTAAAATAAAAACATTTACAGGTAACTATTCTTTCTGGTACGAGTCGTCTCAATTAATGGCGCGTCAAATGTCTGATAAGAATAAAAAGAATGAAGACAAGCGTGCTGCCTTATTAGATTTCATTGCGCGTTTCTCTGCCAATGCAAGTAAGAGTAAACAAGCTACTTCTCGTAAGAAGGCTTTAGAAAAATTAACCATTGAAGAAATTGAACCATCTAACAGAAAATATCCAGGTATTATTTTTCAACCACTACGTGAAGTGGGCAATCAAATTTTGAATGTAGAGAAATTGAAAAAAGAAGTAGATGGTCGTATATTATTTAAAGATGTTTCTTTTTCTGTAAGCAAAAACGATAAGATTGCTTTTTTAAGTAGAGACCCTTTAGCCATTACTTATTTTTTCGATATTATTAATAACAATGGTAAGGCCGATGGTGGTACTTATGAGTGGGGAACCACCATTACGAGCGCTTATTTACCTATGGAGCATAATAGCTTTTTTAATGAAGCCTATACTTTAATGGATTGGTTAAGACAATATGTACCTACCCATGTAACAGACGCCGATGAGCCCTTTATTAGAGGCTTTTTAGGCAAGATGTTATTTAGTGGAGATGATGTATCCAAAAAGACCAATGTCTTAAGCGGGGGAGAAAAAGTACGTTGTATGGTAAGTAAGATGATGCTTCAAAACCCCAATGTGGTTATTTTGGATCAGCCTACTAACCACTTAGACCTTGAAAGTATCCAAAGCTTCAACGAGGGCTGTCAAAACTACCCAGGTGTGGTGCTAATTACCTCTCATGACCATACTTTCATGCAAACAGTGGCCAATAGAGTTATAGAATTAACCCCTAAAGGCATCATTGATAGATTGATGACTTTTGATGAATATATGGAAGATAAAAGGGTGCAAGAATTAAGGGCAGAAATGTATGCCTAAGGCTTCCCAAACGCCTTATAGCTTCATGAAAACCAACATTTTAGCCTTTTTTGGGTTTTAATGGCCTAATTTTCAAAAAAACACTAAAATAAATGGGACTGTAAAGGTTATTTACTTACCTTTGCCGTCCGTAAAAAATAATTTCTCATGGCTAGAGTATGTCAATTAACTGGAAAGAAGCCGATGTCTGGAAATAGTGTTTCACACTCCAACATCAAGACAAAGCGTCGTTTCCTTCCAAATTTGCAAAAGAAGCGTTTCTACTTCATAGAAGAAGATCGCTGGATTACCATCAAAGTATCAACTGATGCTATCAGAACCATTAATAAGAATGGTTTAGCTTCTGTTGTTAAAGATCTTAGAGCACAAGGCGAAAAGATTTAATTAACCCAATTAAGTATAACTTATAATATACCATCATGGCAAGGAAAGGAAATAGAGTTCAAGTAATATTAGAGTGCACAGAGCACAAGACTACTGGTTTACCAGGAACTAGTCGCTATATTACTACAAAGAACAAGAAGAATACTCCAGATCGTTTGGAGTTCAAAAAGTATAACTCAATTTTGAAAAAAGTAACGTTACATAAAGAAATTAAATAGTCATGGCAAAATCAGCATCTAAAAACGCGAAAGTAAAGGATCTTAAGGCTTCAGCTGAAGCAAAAAACTGGACTAAAGTAATTAAAGCTATCCGTAGCCCTAAAACAGGCGCGTATACTTTTAAAGAGAATATCGTTCACAAAGACCTTGTAAAGGAATTCTTAGCTAAATAGTTTCAAACTATTACTGCAAAGTAATTTTACTACGCAAAAAACATTTTAAAGTTCAGACCTAGTCTGGACTTTTTTATTTTACACAAAGCATCTTTCTATTTTATTGATTAAATTTACACCATGAGCTTTTTAGGTAAATTATTTGGCATAAAAGAAAAGGAAACCCTTGACCAAGGTTTAGAGAAAACCAAGAAAGGTTTTTTAGAGAGAATATCTAAAGCCATTATTGGAAAAACTTCAGTAGATGATGAAGTATTGGATCAATTAGAAGAAGAATTAATAGGAGCGGATGTAGGCGTAGATACTACACTAGCCTTAATTGAAAAATTACAAGAGCGCGTTAAAAAAGAAAAATATTTATCTACCTCGGAATTGAATGGATTATTGCATGAAGAAATAGTTTCTTTATTAGTGGATGCGCCTTCTAATCAATTAGGTTTTATTCCACCCGCAGATAAAAAACCTTATGTTATTTTAGTGGTAGGTGTGAATGGAGTAGGCAAAACAACTACCATTGGCAAATTAGCATATCATTATAAAGAAGCTGGTAATACAGTGGTAATGGGCGCTGCAGACACATTTAGAGCAGCTGCTGCAGACCAGCTTACTATATGGAGTGAAAGAGTAGGTGTGGCCATTGTAAAACAAAATCATGGAGCAGACCCAAGTGCGGTGGCCTTTGATACTATTCAATCGGCCATGGCTAAAAATGCCGATGTAGTATTAATAGATACAGCTGGCCGTTTGCATAATAAAGCACATTTAATGGACGAGTTAAATAAAATTAAACGCGTCATTGAAAAGCAATTACCAGGTGCACCGCATGAAGTATTATTGGTATTGGATGGGTCTACTGGACAAAATGCATTAGAACAAGCCAAGCAATTCATGGCAGTTACGAATGTGAATGCATTAGCCATTACAAAATTAGATGGCACTGCTAAAGGGGGTGTAGTATTATCTATTGCACATCAATGCAAAATACCTGTTAAGTATATTGGGGTAGGAGAACAAATTAAAGACTTGCTTTTATTTGATAAAGATGAATTTGTAGATTCTTTATTTAAGTAAAGAGAATTCACTTAAAAATTTCTACTAAGGTATTTTACTAGAATGTATATCGAATACCAATACCTGCCCAACCACTTTCAAAATAACTACTTCCTACAAAATTAAAAGAGGGTTGCCAGTCAACGCTAATATTAAGGGGTGCATTTTTTACTTTATAATCCAATCCCAAAAT
>CALPSK010000031.1 GCA_943326215.1 Sediminibacterium ginsengisoli
CACCCGGAATGATATGTACACTGGATAACACTGTAAAAATACCTAAAAGAACTTGTATGAACACCAATATCGCAGGGGCAATTCTAGCACGCACCCAAAATGGATTGCCTTGCAATTTTAATAAACGCAGGCTCCAAACTATAATTAGCGCTAATAATATATAAGCCAGGCCTCTATGTATAAAATGAATCCAAATAGTATTGTTAATGGCATTCAAGAAAAAATTAGAGCCCTCTACTAAATTGGTGGGTAGCCACTCTCCATTAATGCTGGGCCAAGTACTTGCTACATTGGCAGCTTTATGGCCTGCCATTAAAGCCCCATATATTAATTGAAAAAATAAAATAAGTAAAATTACCCAAGCAAAATTTCGAATGGTACTTATTTTATTGGAGGCATCGTCATTTCCAATATTTCTACGAATAGGTTGTACTGTTAGAGATAATGCAAACCAATAAGTATAACAAAGTAATCCCATAGCAAAAATAAAGTGAAGGGCTAAGCGCGTTGGCTTTACATATACCGCATCACCTTCTAAACCACTGGCCACCATTATCCAACCAATGGCTCCTTGCATAGCACCTAATAAAAATAAAACTAATAAGGGCTTGATCATTTTAGGTTGAAAATACTTTTTCACTAAAAAATAAATAAAGCCAAATGCAAATACTAATCCAATACTACGGGCCCATAAACGGTGAAACCATTCCCAAAAAAAGATAAACTTGAAATTATCAATATTGAAATCGAAATTGAGTAATTGAAACTGAGGGGTTGTTTTATACTTTGCAAATAAGGTCTGCCAAGCGGTATCAGACATGGGAGGTAAGGTTCCTGTGACTACATCCCAGTCAGTGATTGAAAGGCCAGATCCTGTTAAACGCGTAATGCCGCCTAAGGCAATTTGGATAACCGTCATGATAACCCCTACTAATAGCCAATTGGCTACTTTTTTTGATTTATGATCGTTCAAATCCACGGCTTTAATTTAGGCTACAAAGGTACAAAGTAATCAAACAAAGAAGCGAGATTGGTTTTGCTTTATTATAGATTGATTTTGGTATCTCCCTAATATGTTTCAATTTTACAGCAATACTTTAAAGCAAAACTGAACAATTATTAAAATATAGATAACACTTGATATAGCACTTGATATACCCCTTAGAAACTCTATACATAAACCACAAGATTATACTTCATACTATAACAATTGCCTAAACTACTGAATCAATATCAAGACTTATTATTAGAAGCCGGCTGCGATGAGGCCGGAAGGGGTTGTTATGCAGGACCTGTATTTGCAGCGGCAGTCATTTTACCCAAGGACTTTTACCACCCCATGCTGAACGATAGCAAACAGCTTACTGAAAAGCAAAGAGAAGAATTAGTGCCTATTATAAAAGAGGCAGCCATTGCATGGGCTGTGGCGAAGCAAACGGCTAAAGAGATAGACGCTTCTAATATTTTAAAGGCCGCTATTAAATGTATGCACTTGTCATTGGACCAGTTAAAACCAAAAGCAAAATTCATTGCGGTAGATGGAAATAGGTTTTATGCCTATAAAAAAATTCCACATCAGACTATCATTAAGGGCGATGGGCTATATGCCAATATAGCCGCGGCCAGTATCCTAGCTAAAACGGCGCGTGATAGTTGGATGCAAAAATTACATAAGAAGTATCCGCAGTATGGTTGGGATAAAAATAAAGGATACGGGACTGCCGCGCACCGCGCGGCCATCGCCCAACATGGTTTATGTTTCGAACATCGAAAAAGTTTTAAGATACTACCAGCACAACTAAGTTTATTATAATCTTCAATTATAAATTTCTATAAGTATAGCTCTTATTTTTATAATGATATTTTCAATTACCCTATTTGAATTAGTATTCATTGCAGATTAGTATTAATACTCCCAAACACCCAGGCCTTGGCGCAGTAATACAAATTCATCGGTAGTACAATCAATCACGGTAGAAGGAACAATACCACCAATACCTCCATCTACGACCATATCAATTTGATTGCTCCAGTGTTCATAAATAATTTCAGGATCGGTATAGTCTTCTACATTTTCTCCAGGGAAAGAAGCCGATAAAATAGGATGGCCTAAAGTTTCAATAATAGAGAGTGCAATTTTATTATTAGGTATGCGCAAGCCAATTGTTTTTTTCTTCGATTGTAAAATTTTAGGCACTTGTTTGCTTGCAGGTAAAATAAAAGTATAGGGGCCTGGTAAAGTTTTTTTCAAAATTCTATATAAAGCATTGTCTATACTTTTAGCATAAGTACTCAAATCACTTAAATCGGCGCAAATAAAACTAAGCTGCGCTTTTTCAGGATCAACTTTTTTTATGGCGCAAATTTTCTCTACTGCTTCATGATGCAAAATGGAACAACCAAGCCCATAAATAGTATCCGTGGGATAAGCAATAATGCCGCCATCATCTAAACATTCTTTTACCATAGTAAGTTGTCTAGCTTGCGGATTCTCGGGATGTATTCTAATTAGCATAAAGTGTATAATACAAATTTACCCATTTTTATTCCAATCAATTTTATATTAATTTGTATAAAACAAGGCCATGTTTAGTATAGTATATCTCGAAGAAAAAATAATAACAAGACATTCCTTTCAACTTGCTGTTGAAAAACAAGAAGAATGCAAAGTTATTTTTAGCACAGGCGATATTCAAGCGTTTTGTTCATTTTTAAAAGAAGATAAACGCATGCCCGACTTATGTATTATCGCTGATAGCTATAATTATATAGAACTACACAGCGTTATCAAGGCTATCAAGGCAAAAGGGAAGCATCCGTTTATATTATTAAAATCGGATGCTAAGTTTATAAAGTCTATTTGCTTTTTAATGAAAAACGGACTGCATGGACTATTTTTTACCGACGAGCCCTTAATTGATTTAAAACATTGTGTCAGAAATAAAACTCGCTTTCATTTATCGGCCGATAAATCTAAAATAATTACAAGTAATATTTTAAAAGAAATTACCATTCGGGAATTAAATTATAATAGAAGGCCTTTAACCAAAAATGAAATACGCTTTATTCAAGAGTGCAGCAAGGATTTAAGCTACGAACAAGTAGCCCAGGCCCTTCAAAAAAGTGTAAATACCATTTATGGCTATAGAGATAGGGTTTTTAGAAAACTACAGGTAAAACAGCGCACCGCCATGGTGATGACGGCTCTTAAAAGAAACTATATCGATTTATAAAAAGATATAATCAATTCTTGTATATTTGAATACCCCAAAAGCAATCATTAATAAATATTAAAGATTGTTATGAAACATTTATTTCTATGCCTTGCTATCATTGCCACTGTATCTTGTTCTAAAACAGAATCTAGTCCAGTTATACCTCCTCCAGAAGAAGAAGCAATAAAATTTACCACTAGCCCAGATAATGCTGTTGGAACTGTTACCACCAGTAATGATACTCTTGGAGTTTTGATCAATATAAGTTCTAAACTGCCTACCGCTGGTGTCAATTTTTCAATTGAAGTAAAAAATACTGACAATAATAATTCAGTGATGAAATTAGACTCTAGCTCAATGAACAATTCATTCCGTGTAAAGGTCAATAGCTTATTTATAAAAGGTAATTATACTTTAGATATAAAAATTACATCGAAGAACAAGTCAACAAATACATCATCTCAAGCAATTAAAATTATAAAAACATTAAAGTCCTCCTACGATATTTTCTCTGCCTCACAATGGTTGCCAATGCCTAATGGATTCGCTTCTTTTGCCCAATTTGACTATAACAGGGACGGAGCAATAGATGTATTAGAGTTCCAAGGATATGACTTAAGAATTCCATACACATGGCCTGGCCCTAATTTTTATAAAAATAACGGCACCAGTTTAGTGATGGATAATTCCGTAACTATAAATAATAAGCGCATTTTTGCAGAAGAAATTATTAATGGGGATTTTGATAATGATGGATATATAGATGCATTTTTATTGACAGGTATGGATGGAGCAGGATGTGGCAATTGCAAAGAAGAACTAATTCCAATGTATTTATTAAAAAATAATAAAGGCACAGGCTTTTCAGTAGATTCATTAAATTTTAAAGGAGTTTGGGAAGCTGGAGCATCAGCTGATATAGATGGTGATAGCGACTTAGACATAATTGCCTTCTCTTTACATCACGAATATGCAGAAGGTCTTATCAATAGAACTTTCATCAATGATGGCAAAGGTAATTTTTCTTACAAAGCAAATGATATAGACACTATAAGATGGGTGGATCATGCTCAGCTTATAGATATGAATAAAGATGGATTTCCAGATCTAGTCATTAATAATGTTCCTACAGGAAATTATTACTCAAATAGATTAAGCATACTTTGGAATAATAAAAGTGGCGGATTTTCCTATGCTAATTCAATTGATATAAATGTTCCAAATGATTTATATTTCATTCAATTATTAGCACACGATTTAGATGGAGATGGTTTTAAGGAATTAGTCCTTCCTATGTTAGATTTTAATGGAAAAGCACAGGTGCTAATTTATAGAACTACTGATAATAAAAGTTATACAAACTCAACTAATACAATCATACCCAATAACCAAATATCCTTAACTCCACAAGTTATTGGACCTTTCTCCATATCAGATATAGACGGAAATGGTTTTATAGATCTATTTGTGATAGATAAAAATAAAAATCAAAGATGGGAATGGACTGGGTCTAGTTTCCTAAAAAAATAGATTGTTATTTAATCTCCCAAGTCTCTTTACCACGAATTAATTTATCTAAATCTCCAGCACCTTTT
Organism: Sediminibacterium ginsengisoli; assembly: GCA_943326215.1. Classification (GTDB taxonomy): domain Bacteria; phylum Bacteroidota; class Bacteroidia; order Chitinophagales; family Chitinophagaceae; genus Sediminibacterium; species Sediminibacterium ginsengisoli_D. The sequence continues at coordinate 4,811 of CALPSK010000031.1, forward strand.
GCTAAAGCCTCTTCGATTTGCAAACTCATCATTTGCTCATAGCAAGGACGGTCATTGGTATAGAATACACCAAAAGGTCTTGGGAAAACAGCACCCACTTCAGAAGGGTTATCAAACAAGCGTGTTAATATTTGCGCTTTATAAAAATCTTTTTCATCGTGGATCCACATATCATCTGCACTGTATTTAGCACCAATTTCTACTACTTCTGGACGCATTCCATCAAAACGAATTCCCTTCTCCCCATTCGCACCAAAAGTCAATGGCTTTCCTTGTTCAACATATAAACCATGTACTAGCTTAGTCGATTTTTCAGTGAAAACTTCAAAAGCACCATCGTTGAAAATGTTACAGTTTTGATATATCTCTAAGAAAGAAGTTCCTTGATGTTGTTCAGCACGCGCAATCATTGTTTGCATATGCTTAGGATCACGATCCATGGTACGTCCTACAAAAGTCGCATCAGCTCCTAAAGCCAATGCAGCAGGATTAAATGGATGATCAATACTTCCTTGAGGAGAACTCTTGGTAATTTTATTTACTTCAGAAGTAGGAGAATATTGACCTTTTGTTAAACCATAGATTTGGTTATTGAACACTAAAAAATTAACGTTTAAATTTCTTCTCAACATATGAATGGTATGGTTACCACCAATACTCATTGAATCTCCATCACCTGCTACTATCCATACACTTAATTCAGGACGGCTTGCTTTTAAACCACTCGCAATAGCAGTTGCACGACCATGGATAGAGTGCATACCATAAGTATTCATATAATAAGGGAAACGGCTACTACAACCAATACCGCTAATGATCACAATATTTTCTTTCGCAACGCCAATAGTAGGCATCACTTTTTGTACAGAGGCTAAGATGGAGTAATCTCCACAACCAGGGCACCAACGCACTTCTTGGTCAGTGGCAAAATCTTTAGCAGTTAAGGCAGCTACAGTGCTTTCAATTGTTTCAGTCGACATATATATTCTATTATTTAGTATGCAAAATTACATAAAGAAGGCCAATTTTACTAGTTAAAATGGCAATTTTGAGGCTCAAAAACCTATTTTTTGGGGAAAATCTTCCACAGACCCTTATTTCACCTGCCTACCCTTCCAGGTATAGGTTCTTATTTGGCCAAAAAGGCCGGCCACTAAAGTATACACAATATGCAAGGGCTGGTATAGTAAGAAATAGCGAAGCCCTTTTTCTAAAAAATAAAACTTGGCAACCGGGTCTAAAAAGTAGAGTTCAAAAAAAGTTTTAAATGCAATGGCTATAAAAAAAGATTGGTAATGCCCCATTAATAGAAGCACTAAAAAACTAAAATTATAAACATAGACTAAAAGTAAAACCCAGAATATAGAACTATCGTCATAAAAGCGTGCTTTACTAGACCAACGAATTCTTTGCATTAAAAAATCTTTCCAATTTTGCATGGTCTTGGTAAATACAATAGCATTCGGATGAAACAAATAGCCAATTCTATTGGATAAAGTTTTTTTCATTTTATGCATTAAGAACATGTCATCCCCACTGGCAATATGATCTACTCCCTGGTAACCTCCTACTGCAAAAAAGGCCGATTTTTCAAAAGCTAAATTTGCACCATTGCTCATAGAGTGTTTGCCCGCGCCCACTGCAGCGGCTGTAATGCCTTGTAGGGCTAGAAAATCTAAAACCTGAAACTCATTCAATATTCCTTTTTCTTTTATAAACATAACAGGGGCTGCCACAAATACAGGATTATTCGCTTGTATATATTGATGATATAATAATAGCCAATACTTAGGCGCAATACAATCTGCATCGGTGGTAATAATCCAATTTCCTTCTGCATGACTTACTGCTTTTTCAATAGCCTTCTTTTTGAAAGAACTAATTTCATCGGCTTTATAATAATCGGAAAGACTTAATAATTTAACATGCGCATGCTCTGCATGTATGGCTTTAACAATGGAGGCTGTATCATCTTCTGAAAAATCATCAATTACAATTACTTCAAAAAATTCACTTGGATAAGCTTGGGCCAATATAGAGTCTACACATTTTTTAATATTGGCTGATTCGTTTCTAGCAGGAATCACAATTGAAAAACGGGTATAGGCAGTAACGGCTCTGTCTGGCTTAAAATCAAAAAAAGAAAGTTTATCGAACCAATATCGATAGGCAATTAATAAGCCGGCATACAAAAGGGTTAAAATAGCAAGTATCCAATCTAAAAAGTAATGCATGGCACAAAGTTAATTGCTTTTCCCTCGCAGAAATAGGATTTTTTAATTGTTTGAATTAAATTGTAGATTCAAATGATTGCTTTAAAATAGACCCGTACATGAAGGAAAGAAATTTAAAAGTATTAAAAATTCACCCTAAGGACACTGTATTAGTAGCCCTTACCCACTTAAAGAAGGGGGAATCCATCATTTTTGAAAACGATACCTATATTTTAAAAGAGGATATTGAAGAAAAGCATAAGTTTTTCATAAAAGACTTAGCCAAAGGAATGCTTATTACTATGTATGGTATTACTGTAGGTAAAATTGAAGTAGACAAAGTGAGTATTGGTGAAAAAATGACGACCATAAATACAAAGCATGAAGCAGACGCTTATGCCTACCGAAATGCAAATTATAAGTGGCAGGCTCCCAGTATTAATAATTTTAAAAATAAAACCTTTAACGGCTACCATAGAACTGATGGAAAAGTGGGGACCGCCAATTACTGGTTATTTATTCCTACTGTATTTTGTGAAAATAGAAACTTGGATGTTATTAAAGAGGCCTTGCATCATGCACTAGGCTATACGATTACCGACAAGTACAAAGAATTTGCAGAAGAAGTGGTGAAGAATATACACAATACGAAAAGTTTAGTCATTGATGAACATATTACCATTGCACCTTCTATTGAAAAAAGAGTATTTAAAAATATAGATGGTATTAAATTTTTAAACCATCAAGGAGGTTGTGGTGGCACTAGACAAGACGCTTCTACTTTAAGTAATTTATTAGCTGCCTATGCAGATCATCCTAATGTAGCAGGCATAACTTTATTAAGTTTAGGATGTCAGCATTTACAAATAGATGATTTTAAAAATGATTTAAAAAAGAGAAACCCCCAGTTTGATAAACCCTTAATTATTTTTGAACAACAATCATCA
>CALPSK010000032.1 GCA_943326215.1 Sediminibacterium ginsengisoli
AAGATTCACACTATTGAAAAAGCACTAACTCATTTTCAAGATTATTTTTTCTCTTTAGAAGATGCCCCCGCGAGAACCAAAAAACATATATCAAGTCCTGTATCAGGATCTACTTGCAAAAGGCTCAACATGTTTTTACGCTGGATGGTCAGAAAAGATAAGCAAGGGGTAGACTTTGGTATTTGGAAAAAGATAAGCCCTGCAGACTTAATTATGCCCATAGATGTACATGTAGCAAGGGTTTCAAGAGGATTAGGTATTGTCAAAAGAACCCAAACCGATTGGCAAACCGCTATTGAATTAACCAATTATTGTCGAACTTTAGACCCTAAGGACCCTGTCAAATACGATTTCGCATTGTTTAGCCTGGGTGTCATAGAAAAATATAATTAAAGCACATAGAGATGAACTTATTAGCATTAGAAAAATTAAGTAGTTCGGAATTAGAGACCCTAATCAATGATTTGATTAAAGAAGATTTTTCTAAACTAGTGCAACTGCTTTACCGAATAGATGTTTCAGAAGAAAAATTGAAAAACCTGTTGAAAGAGCACCCCAATGAAGATGCAGGAAAATTAATTGCACAAATTGTTATAGAAAGATTAGCCGCTACTAAAAAAGCGAGAGAAAGTTTCTCCACCAAATCATCTTCTATTGAAGACGATGCAGAAAGGTTGTAGTGCTAATAATATATATAATTGATAGAAAAATAGATAAGATTTTATAATAAAACTATAAATCTCCTAAGAGCGGTCTCATCACAATATCTTCCACCACTGCTTGTGGACTTAATTGTGTAGCTGCTAGAATCATTTTAGCAATATCATTTGATTCCATAATACGACTAGGCGCTACCCCGCTGCCCGCCCAGCTATTGGTATACGTAGCCCCTGGATAAACACCTGTTACTTTAATGCCTTTGTCTTTTAATTCTTCTCTTAAGTTTTTTGAAAACCCCTCTAAAGCATACTTACTAATACTATAAGAACCTCCTTGTGGATAGGCATGTAAAGAAGCAATGGAACAAATATTAAAAATATGTCCGCTGCCTGCTTTAATCATGGCAGGAACAATGGCACGAGAGCTATGATAAGCAGAATACAGGTTAGCAGCTATTTGTGTTTCTAAAATACCTTGTTCTTCTTCCATCAAATTGCCTGGTAAAAAAAAGCCTGCATTATTAATTAATATAGAAGGTGTACCAAAACTCAAGCACCAACTACCAAAGGTCTTGCAATCTTCAGGTTTTGCTAAGTCGGCCTGCATACTGTGAATAGTAGCTGCAGAATATTTTTTTGCTAAACTTTCAGTGGCTTCTTTTAAACGAGCCGCGGTTTTACTACAAATACATAATGTATGACCTTCCGCTGCAAAAGCTTCTGCCACTGCATATCCAATTCCTTGAGAAGCCCCTGTAATAACAACAAGCATAATAATAATTTATAGTTAACCTAAATAAAGAATAAAGATAAGAAGCAAAATTGTAAATTCGTCCAATACAATTAGACATTGATGCCCTATAAAGACCTATTTTTTGACCTTGACCATACCATTTGGGACTTTGAATTAAATTCAAAAGAAACCTTATGGGACCTGCATCAAAAATACCAACTAGAGGCCAAGGGCATTGACAATTTCGATGTATTTTATAGTAGCTACAGTTTACATAATCACCGTTTATGGGATAGGTATACCAAGGGCTTTATTAAGCAAGAGGAATTAAGATGGAAGCGTATTTACTTAAGTTTATTGGATTATAAAATAGCTGACGAAGCCTTATCTAAAGAAATGTCTGTTGACTATTTAGACATACTCCCTAATAAAAAGAATTTATTTCCCTACACCATTGAAATTTTGGACTACTTGAAAAACAAGGACTACAAAATGCATTTAATTACCAATGGATTTGAATCGGTACAGTTTAAAAAAATTAAGAACTCTAATTTAGCGGACTACTTTATAGAAGTGATTACTTCAGAGGCTAGCAATAGCTTAAAACCAAATAAGGAAATTTTTGATTACGCATTAAAAACTTCTAATGCAAAATTAGAATCTAGTATTATGATTGGAGACAATGAAGCTGCCGATATTCAAGGTGCCATTAATGCAGGAATGGACTCTATCTTTGTGAATCATTTACAAATACAGCCTACCGTAGCTGCAACACATACCATTACACATTTAAAGGAATTGGAAAATATATTCTAAAGACCTAAAAGTCCCAATTTATATTTTAAAGTATAGTAAAAAAAAATTAGTATAAATTAGCTTACGATAAGAAGTAGTTCCAGTATTACCAACTAGCAAGCACTGTAACGCCGCCTTTTACTACATCACCAATCTTTGCATGAATTTTAGTTCCAACAGGTAATAGCAAATCAACCCTACTACCAAATTTTATAAAACCATATTCATCACATTGCTTAAAGGACTGACCTACAGTGCTGTAATTACAAATTCTTCTCGCTAATGCACCTGCAATTTGTTTGCATAAAATACTACCCTTGCTATTTTCAATAACCACGGACCATCTTTCATTATCGGTAGAAGATTTTGGATGCCATGCCACTAAAAATTTACCAGGATGATATTTATTATAAACAATATTTCCAGCAATAGGTAAGCGGTTCACATGCACATTCGCAGGACTCATAAATACACTTAATTGTATTCTTCTTTCTTTATAAAATTCATCTGGCTCTACTTCTTCAATAACCACTACTTTACCATCTGCAGGGGAAACAATGGCCTCCTCGCTAATAGTTAAGCTACGAACGGGCATTCTAAAAAAAGAAACTATAAATAAGAAAAAGGCAACTGTAATAATAAATACAGCCCATGCAGCTATTATGGAGATAGGAAATAAATAAGAGAAATTAAGAATATTCAAAACACCTACGAATATCGCAATCAATGAAATAGTAGCGGTGCCTTCTTTATGTATAGTCATTATGTAAATTTATTTGCAAATGTAAAACATCTAAAACAGAATCTGAAGAATTAGCCATACAAATGGGGTAGCAAATAAGATAGAATCAAACCTGTCTAAGAAGCCTCCATGGCCTGGCATCATGCTGCCACTATCTTTTACGCCGGCGAGCCTCTTTAATTTACTTTCTAATAAATCTCCAAAATTGCCAGCAATAGAGGCAATTAAACTTACATAGAAAATGTATTTATCTTGATTAGGCATTGCCACAGCCATTACCATAGAGACAATAAATACTGATAAAATAATACCCGCAATAGTGCCCTCCCATGTTTTATTAGGTGATATGGGAGATAAAGGCGTTTTGCCAATAAGGGAACCCACTAAATAAGCCATCGTATCATTCAACCAAATTGAAACAATTAATAATAAGGGTATAGAAAAAGCCCAACTACCGAAATAGATATTGGGCATAAAACTTTTTAATGGAAAAAATAAAGACAAACTCAAAGCTATATACACTAAGCCTGCAAAAGATATGGCCCAGTTTTGTAAATTTATTTTCTTAGTAAAAATATCTACGATAACCATAAGGGCAAGTGCAAAAGGAAGCGCTCTACTGCCTATATATTTAATACTTATTCCGCTAATGGTTAAATCTATTGGACCCAAAGCCATCATTATTAAACAACCCAGTACTAATAAGCCCCACTTATGCACAGCGCTTATGTTTTGATAAGTTGGATAAATAAGTGCTAATAATTTTTGATACTCATATAAACAACCTAATTGAATGATTAAAAATAAAGTAAAAAAAGACCAAGCATTCCACATCAAACCTGCAAGCATTATAATGACAAAAACAATGGCAGACAGGGTTCTTTGTTTTAAAACAGATGCGCTAGAGGCCATAGGAAGAATATATTTGTAAAGAATATTTTATAATTGATCCGAATTAATTTGAATAGTAGAAATGAGCGCTTGGGCTTTTTCATACATATCCAAAGGTACATATACTTCTACTTCCCCTAAAAAAACATAGGAAGAATCTTGCTTATTGAGTGTTTTAGCAGGAATTTCATTTTCGTTTAAAATGCCCATCACCATGGAGGAAGCAGCTAACTGAGTACTGCTAAATACTTTTTTCCAATCCTGCATTATTATAATTATTTTTTAACTGTTTTAATAAATAGTAAATACCTACCAGTGCTATGATACCCCAATAAATAGGCAAATGATCATCCATCATCTTTTCAACATTTGAAGGATTATTCCTAATGCTATATAAAATAACTACGGCTATTCCATTATTTAAAAAATGAAGCAAGATAGGAAGCCAAATAGTTTTAGAATAATGATATACGTATCCAAGTACAATACCCAATGCCATTCTAGATAAAAAACCAAAAAAAGAAAAATGGATGGCACTAAAAAAAATGGCCGTTAAAATAATAGCAGCATAGGGTTTGCCCGTCAAATCCAATATTATTTTTTGAAGTGTGCCTCTAAAATAAACCTCTTCAATAATGGAGGGTATAATGGCTACTGCTAATAATGCAAAGAATAAATCCTTTAATGAACTCATATGCGTCATCGACAACATGGCTTTTTTATATTGGGCTTCTAAGCCTTCTGCCCAATTTTTAAAATCCGTTGGAATAGGAATTTTTTCTGTCAAACTACCTAAGGCACCGCTCAAGATCATACCCGTTAAGGCTACTAAAATAACAATGCCTGCCGATTGAAAAGACTTCAAAGGTGCAAAACCCATATTCTCCATCCAGTTCCCTTTTACAAAAAAAGCAAGGGCTATGCTAGGAAGTCCAAAAGCAATAATGGAGGCTAGTGCGTTGGCAAACTGAGCCATGGAAGCATATTCGGGTTGCATAATCACTTTTTGCATCTCAGAAAAAGGAATATGCAAGATGGCCGAAACAATAGAAAAACTAATTAAGGCCCCTAGTATCATGCCAATTCCACTTAAGCCTAAAAAAAGGGCCATTCGCATAGGAGGTCTCATATCAAATAATTGGTACATTTGCAATCGTATCAGTTAGATGCAAGATAATGAATTCATATGGTTTCTATAGGCCCTATTCAATTACCCGATTTTCCTCTATTACTCGCTCCTATGGAGGATGTAAGCGATCCGCCTTTTAGAGCCGTTTGTAAAGAAAACGGGGCCGACCTCATGTATACCGAATTTATTAGTAGTGAGGGATTAATTCGTGATGCCATTAAGAGTAGACAAAAACTAGACATATTTGATTACGAGCGTCCCGTAGGTATTCAAATTTTTGGTGGCGATGAAGAAGCCATGGCCCTTTGCACTAAAATTGTAGACACAGTGAATCCCGATTTAATTGATATTAATTTTGGATGCCCTGTAAAAAAAGTAGTGACCAAGGGCGCAGGTGCCGGTGTTTTAAAAGATTTAGATTTAATGGTACGCTTAACTGAGGCGGTAGTGAAAAGTACCAATTTACCTGTTACTGTAAAAACAAGATTGGGTTGGGACGAGAGCACTAAGAATATTCATGAAGTAGCTTTAAGATTACAAGACGTGGGTGTAAAAGCTTTAGCGATTCATGGACGCACAAGAGTACAAATGTATAAAGGCGAAGCCGATTGGACTTTAATTGGTGAGATAAAAAATGATCCCCGCATACATATTCCCATTTTTGGAAATGGCGATATCAATTCTCCTGAAAAAGCATTAGAATATAAAAATAAATATGGCGTAGATGGTATTATGATTGGCCGCGCTGCCATTGGTTATCCTTGGATATTTAGAGAGATTAAACATTTTCTAGCCACAGGAGAAAGAAGAACCGATCCTACTATTGAAGAGCGTGTAGAAGTGGCAAGACAACACTTAATAAAATCCATGCAGTGGAAAGGTCCTATTGCAGGCATTAATGAAATGAGAAGACATTATGCTAATTATTTAAGAGGGCTTCCCAATATTAAAGAGTATAGAAATAAATTAGTGCGTATTACCGCACCCAATGAGATAGAAGAAATCTTAGATGAGATTAAAGAAAAGTACAAAGACATAGTCATTGAATCGGGCAAGATTGTACTAGAAAACTACCATGAGCACTGCCCTATTTAGCTAGTCTAATTTTTGAATACCTAATAAACGAGCTTTATTTTTTTTCAATCGCTTCAATCACTGAAGCGTCTAGTGGATCCACTGTCATTGGAAAGTAATGGGTAAGTGTTCCCTCTTCATTCACTAAATATTTACAAAAATTCCAAGCAGGCTCTTGTTCATTCCAGCCATTCATAGCCGTGTTCGACAACCACTTAAATACTTCGTTTTGTTCATTCTTTTTTATAACGATAGACTTTGCCATTAAAGGAAAACTTACTCCATAGTTTTTCTTGCAAAAAGCAGCAATACTTTCATTGTCCTTGGTTTCTTGCTCCTTAAAGTCATTGGCAGGAAAACCAACTACTACAAGGCTTTCAGCATATTTTTCTTGTAACTTTTCAAGCCCTTCGTATTGTCCTGTGAAACCGCAATCGCTAGCGGTGTTTACTATTAATACTTTCTTCCCTTTCAATGAAGCAAAATTAAAATCCTTGCCATTGATGTCTTTTATAGTTAAACTATAAAAAGATACAAGGGGCGTTTTATTCTCTTTATTAAACTGAATTTGTTTTTTACCTGCAGCCTTACCTGACCACATAATAGCAGGATAAATTGTTTTCAAAATAGATTGGCGATAAGACATGCCTTGTTTTTTCATAAGTAGTGTTGCAGAAACTAAAACACCTAAAGCGATGGCAATTTTTATCATACTATTTTTTTTATTTTTCAATCTACCTTATTTAAAATTATACACTGGTAAAATTAATGACTACTTAAGTATATAAGAATGAAGTTAAGTATTAGCTACTCAGTGAATCTATCCAATTAATCTCTTCAATAACCAAGCCTTGCCTTTATAAGGTGGGTATTTAAAACCAGGATCTATCCAGGTAGGTGTTTTTAATACCGACTTTGTATGCGTAAAAGTGTCAAAGCTTAATTTACCATGATAGCCTCCTGTTCCGCTAAAACCCCTACCACCAAAGGGTAATTCATGATTGGTAATATGCATGGTTGCATTGTTTACGCAAGCACCCCCTGAAGGCACATTGGTTAACCAATATTCTTCGTCATTTTTATTTTCAGTGAAAACATAGAAGGCTAATGGGTTAGGATTTTTTTGAATAATAGACAAGGCCTCTTCTCTATTTTCATAAGTAAGAATAGGAAGTATCGGGCCAAAAATCTCCTCTTGCATAATTTTTGCATCTGCATGAACACCGGTTAAAATAGTAGGCTCAATAAATAATTTTTCTCTATTGGACTTCCCTCCATATACAATTTCGCCATCTCCTAAATAAGAAGTCAGACGCAACCATTGTTTATCATTAATTATTTTACCATAATGTTCTGAATTTTCTGCATCTGCTCCATAGAATGATTGAATAGCAATTATTAATTCCTTTATTAAATTATCTTTTAAATGGGTAGGCACTAATATATAGTCGGGTGCAATACACATTTGACCACAATTAGAAAATTTAGGATTGGCTAAACGACGGGCAGCCACTCTTAGATTGGCATCTGAACAAATCACTGCAGGGCTCTTCCCTCCTAACTCTAAGGTCACTGGCACTAACTGTTCAGCTGCTAATTTGTATATAATTTTTCCCACCATGGTACTACCTGTGTAAAAAATATGATCAAACCTGTTTTCAGTAAGTAGTGGTGGAAGCACTGTTGCACCATCCCCTTCTAAATACATCATATAATTATCAGGAAATAAAGAATGAATTATTTTTTGCATCACCGCTGCAGTAGCTGGTGCAAACTCAGATGGTTTTAAAACCGCACAATTTCCGCCCGCAATGGCTCCAATAAGTGGAGTAAATAATAATTGAAAAGGATAGTTCCAAGG
>CALPSK010000033.1 GCA_943326215.1 Sediminibacterium ginsengisoli
CATCTTTGTATATTTACACATGAAAAATCTAATCTTACTTTTATTTACTATTTCAATTTATTCAACTGTTATTGCGCAAAGCCAAAACGAAAGAAAGGTTGCTACTACTCAAAAAGAGCTTTTTAATAAAGTAGCCCAACTTGATAGTTCTTTGTTCGCAGCATACAATTCAAAGAAGCTAGATTTGATGAAAACATATTTCACTAACGACCTTGAGTGGTATCAAGACAATGGTGGACTTATTGGTTTTGAAAAGGTGTTTGAAAATTTCAATTCTATTTTCAATAGAGATTATGACCTTAAAAGAAATCTTATTAAAGAGAGTTTAGAAGTACACCCAATAGAAGGTTATGGGGCAATAGAGATTGGCAAACATCAATTCAAACACATTGAAAATGGTAAACTGGAAATAGGCACTTTCAAATTCTTAATGATTTGGAAGAATGACAATGGTAACTGGAAAATTTCAAGAGTAATTAGTTATGACCATTAGTTGAAAACTTTAAATCCCGTTTTCGCTAGATGTAAATCAAGGACTTACATTAAATCGTGGGTCCTTTTTGGTTTAAATATTTTAGTATGCTAGATAATATTAAATATGATGTATATCATAATTTAAGGATAGATTAAAAAGTAACTTGCTCATTCAAAAAACAACATTAATATGGAAGGCAAAAAAAATATCGTAATTGGATTTTTAACTTTGGGTTTCTTTATGATCTATGGTTTTTTGTTAATCTATTTAAGAGACTTTGCTCCTAATAAATTGGAATGGATTAATTCATACAGTATAGGAAAACATTTTGAATCACGACTTGCTCATGTACATGGTAATTTATTCGCTGTCTTGAACATTATCATTGGATTTTTATTAATTCAATTTTCAAATCGATTAGAACAGGCTGATAAAATCTCTTGGTTAGCGCTTGGCGGGCTCTTAATGCCATTAGGTATTTTATCGGAAGTCTATTTTGGACTTCCTCCAATTTTAGTATTGATAGGAGCAATCAGTATGACTAGTTCTGTAATTTGGTTAGGCATTGTGTTTTTTTCCTTAAAAAGCGCTGAAACAATTTAATATAGTTTGCTGTTGAAATATACATACACTGCGTTAGTAAAACACCCCCTGAATTCGTTTAAAATCGGTTGATTTCGGTTTTGTGAAAACAAAACTCACTAAAAATCATACCACATAAATGAAGAAGAGTTATTTTATTTTAAGAATATTGCGTAAGTTTAATTACTAAAATAAAATAGTATGAAACTACTTATTCGCTCCATTCAAATATTGGCGCTCTCCTTATTGTTACAAACAGTCAATGCGCAAGTAACTCCTGCCCCAGATCGCAATGAAGGTGGAGGTCCTTACACACAATTAATTATAAGAGGAGTAACCTTAATCAATGGAACTGGATCTCCTGCAGTAGGTCCAGTGGATATAGTTATTGAAAATAATAGGATTGTAAACATTGTCATTGTAGCCAATGAAGGCATGCCTATAAAAGCGGAGCGCAGACCGGTATTAGCAAAAAACGGAAAAGAAGTGGATGCCAATGGTATGTTTGCCATGCCTGGATTAATTGATATGCACGTACACATAGGTGGAACAGAACAAGGCACACCAGCTGAATATGTTTATAAATTATGGATGGCACATGGTATTACCACCGTTAGAGATGTAATGGCAGGCAATGGCCTAGATTGGGTATTAAGCGAAAAGAAAAGAAGTGCTGAAAATAAAATTGTTGCACCCCGTATTTATGCCTACACCGGGTTTGGCCAAGGAAGTAAAAAGCCAATTATTACTGCACAAGATGCAAGAGATTGGGTCAATGAAAATGCAAAGAATGGCGCGGATGGAATTAAATTTTTTGGCGCCTCTCCCGAAGTAATGGATGCTGCTATTAGAGAAAATAAAAGATTAGGATTAAGATCATGTTCTCACCATGCACAAACAGATGTGGCTAGATGGAATGTATTAAATTCTGCAAGAGCAGGTATGACAAGCATGGAACATTGGTATGGATTACCAGAAGCTTTATTTGAAAATAAAACAGTACAAGATTTTCCGTTAGATTACAATTACACCAATGAGCAAAGTAGATTTGAAAATGCAGGAAAATTATGGAAACAAGCAGCAGCGCCCTATTCAGAAAAGTGGAATAAAGTAATGAATGAGTTATTGGCCTTAGATTTTACCTTAGATCCAACCTTCAATATTTACGAAGCAAACCGAGATTTACAAAGAGCAAGAAGAGCAGAATGGCATGAAAAATACACTTTGCCATCACTTTGGGAATTTTATTCACCTAGCAGAAACTCACATGGCTCCTATTGGTTTGATTGGGGAACTGAACAAGAAGTAGAATGGAAAAACAATTACAAACTATGGATGGCTTTTATCAATGAATATAAAAATAGAGGTGGCCGTGTAACTGCAGGATCTGACAATGGATTTATTTATCAAACTTATGGATTTGGATTTATTAGAGAGTTAGAGTTGTTGAGAGAAGCAGGATTTCATCCATTAGAAGTAATTCGTTCCGCCACCTTAAATGCTGCACATGCTTTAGGTGCTGAAAAAGATTTAGGCTCGGTTGAAATTGGCAAATTAGCTGATATCATTATTATTGATGCCAATCCTTTAAAAAACTTACAAGTATTGTATGGCACTGGCGCTATTCACTTAAATCAAGATGGAAATGCTTCAAGAATTGGTGGCGTTAAATATACCATTAAAGATGGAGTTGTTTATGATGCCAAACAGTTATTGAAAGATGTAAAAGTGATGGTAGATAAAGCAAAAGCAAAAGAAAACTTTAAAATAACACAGCCTGGATTGGATTGGTAGTTTTTCAAGATAGATTTAAATGATCTAGACAGAATTTAAAATAATATGCTACGCCACTCTACGGTGTTATTCTTGAGAATAATATAGAAGCTTAAAAAGCAGGCACTGCTGGCTATATGAAAATCAAGGACTTACGTTAAATTGTGAGTCCTTTTTTATTCTTATAAATTGATTAACTTTAATACATTATTTATTATTTTTTGATTAAATCTTTATATGTATGAACAAAATGAAATCTTACCTATTTTATTTTAGATGCATAATGGGATTGTTTTTCTTTTTTCTTGCTATAATACAATCAGAAGCACAAATAAATCCTACTAACAATTCAGATTCTAGTTCATTTAAATATTTTAAAGGAACTATTTTGGATAGTAAAACAAAGAATGAATTAACTTTTGCAAGCATTACAATTTCTGGATCAAATATTTCTACCATTAGTAATAGTGAAGGAAATTTTTTAATCAAAATTCCTACAGATAGACAAGATGCAAGTCTTATTATTTCATTTTTAGGATATAAAGATAAAGTTGTTTCAATCAAAGACTTGAAGCAAGAAAAAAATTTATTGTATTTAGAACCTGTCAATATTCTACTCAAAGAAGTAGTTGTAAATGTGATGGATGCCAATAAAATATTTTCAAATGTTCTCAATAATCGTTCAAAAAATTATGGAGACAGCCCTATTCAAATGATTAGTTTTTACAGAGAATCAATAAAAAAAAGACGTACATATATCTCAGTTTTAGAATCTATTGTAGATATTCAAAAAATGCCATTTTCAACAGGTTTGCAAGATCAAGTCAATATTTTAAAGGGCAGAAAAAATGCTGATTATACTAAATTAGATACTGTAAACTTTAAATTAGAAGGAGGGCTTTTCTCAGCCTTATACATTGATATAATTAAAGATCCAAGTAATATATTCTCAGAAAATGTATTTGAATTATATGATTTTCACTTTGAGGATATTACCCAAATTAATGATAAGCAGGTCTTGATTATCTCTTTTAAACAGAAATTATCCAATGAAGATCCGAACCCCCTCTATAGCGGAAAATTATTTATCGATGCAAAAAGTTTTGCTATTATAAGTGCAACCTTTCAACTTAATGTTGAAAATAAAATCAAAGCAGGACTAATTTTTACACGTAAAAAACCAAAAGGAGTTGTTATTTATCCAACAGAAGTTAGCTATCAGGTTGATTACCGACAACAAAATAATAAATGGATTTTTTCTTATTCTCGTGGAGATATTACATTTAAACTAAATTGGGATAAATGGATATTTAATACTACCTATAATACTACTTTTGAATTGGTGAATACTGATTGGCAAAATCAAGACAGTAAGGCGCAAATAAACACTCAAAAACTGAGCCCCTATGTAATTATGTCTGATAAAATTCCCAAATCTGTAGACTTAGAATTTTGGGGTGAATATAATATCATAGAACCTGAAAAATCTATTGAGTCAGCTATCAAAAAAATTCAAAGAAAAAAGTTGCAGGAGATATTAATTGAATAATATATTATGTAGCTTTTCTTTATCTTAATGCTGGGCTATCTTTTACAAGGGAGCTTCTTTCCAACTGATATTAAAGCAGGTATAATGGATACTTTTAATGGAATCTTATTCATAAAATTATTTTATGAATAAGATTAGTTTGTTTTATTTTTTTTATGTCCTTATTCAAATAAATTTGTCAATTATAAATAAGTTGGCAAAAACTTTCGAAGACACAAAAAATATACAATGACAGCAAAAATTAAGGAAAAAGGCATTTATTGTATTGAAGGGCTTTGGGATCATGGAAATATTCAAGACCAAACAACTGTACTTCCAATTTTAGATTTACTTCAAAAGAGAGGTTATTGCGATTATATTTATCATGACTGTGCTACCAAATCCGAACTTGAATATTTTCTTGGCAAGTGGAAGAATAAAATAATCAATGAAAAATACCCAATTCTATATTTAGCGTTCCATGGAGACCCAAACTATATATTTCTAACTCATAAAGACAAATATTCTCTTGCAGAATTAGCTGACTTTTTAGGAGATAAGTGCACAGGTAAAATTATTTACTTTGGATCATGCTCTACTTTAAACATTGACAAACGTAGAATTAATTCCTTCCTTAAAAAAACAGGGGCTATTGCTGCAATTGGATATAAAAGAGAAATTGACTGGATACAATCAGCAGCTTGCGATTTATTTGTATTTGAAGCTTTGCAAAGTGACAAGCTTGACACAAAAGGGATTAAAAATATGTACAAGAAAATAATTAGTGATTATGGAAACTTACATAAAATTTTAAAATTAAGATTTGTAATTAATGATAAACTACATTTTAGTAGGCAAAGAAAATAAAACTAAATCCATTAAACAATACTTCTTATAAAAATGTATTTGGCTTAGACTAAATATTACGCCACGCGTATTACCAAATTGCACCCATCCCTAAATCCCACAATTGCTTGTTGAATGCAGGAATAGCTTCATTTTTTAACTTTAGTCCTCTTGCTTTTAATTTCTCCCACTCAGCAGTATATTCTTTCAATAAACCTAGGTTGGGTTGATTCACTTGTGGAATATCGCTCTCTGTTTGATTCATTAAGAACATATAGTTGGCTGTGAATTTATTAGGGAAATTTTCAACATCATCATAAGAAGTCGATTTTCTTTGAATCATGTCTTCGTCCCATGCTTTTAAATTTGCAATCAAGGCCGATGCATTTTGTTGTAAGCTTGCATATTGCTCACTGCTATAGTTGGCGTCAGCCTTTAATTTTTTAACCAATGCTTCTAAGTGATTGCTATTGTCTTTTAATTGGTTAACCATTTGGTGCATTTCAGTTACTGTACTTTCCATCAAACGCATTAAATTATCATACTCTTGGTATTCACTTGCAGTCGTTCCGTAATTTGGATTGGCTTGAATAACGCCTGTTGTGGTTCCAACAATTTTTCCTCCAGCCATTAAACGAATGGTATAATTACCAGGGATGGCTTTATGGCCATTAAAACTACTTTCAATAAATACATTTGGTATTGCAGTGGTTGTTGTGTGGCGAAGGTTCCATACAAAACGGTTCAATCCTTTATCCTTACTTAATGTTGGATCTTTTCTTGGAGCTCCGTCGTAACTTTTATAATTTTCGTCATCTTTAGAACTAAAGCGACGCACTAATTTACCGGATGCATCACTTATTTCCATACTTAATTCAACGGAGTCTGCCATACTAGGCAATTGATAATACAAGACCATGCCTGTTGCAGGGTTTACTCCTGCGTTATCGTTTGCGCCTGTAAAATCTGCATCATTGTTATCCAAATCGCTATATCCTGTCACTAACATGGTAGCACTAGGTGTATAAATTTTTGCAAGCGTTGTGTCAGCCTTATATGATCGAATTAAACTTAAATCATCTAATATCCAAAACGATCTACCCGATGTTGCAGCAATTAAATTATTTTGATGCACGCGTAAATCTGTGATAGGTGTAATGGGTAAATTTAATTGGAATGCACTCCAGCTTTTACCACCATTATTAGACATGTAGACGCCTAATTCTGTGCCAGCATATAATAAATCTTTAACGACATTGTCCTCACGCACCACTCTTGTGAAAGCATTGTTTGCAATACCAGAATTTATTTTAGTCCATGTAGTTCCATAATCAGTGGATTTATATAATCCAGGTGTATGGTCATCAAACTTATACCTAGTGGTTGCAATATAAACAGTTGCTTTATCGTGCGGAGATACCTCAATGGCATTGATTAAACACTCGGCTAAGCCTGCTGGTGTAATATTTTTCCAATTAGCCCCTCCGTCTTTTGTTATGTAAACATATCCATCATCGCTACCTGTATAAATCACCCCTTTTTCATGCACCGACTCCATCACATAGGCAAGTGTACCATAGTTTTCTGCACCTACTGCTTCGTTAGTAAATGGTACACCAGGTTTTCCTTGTTTAGATTTTTCGTTGCGTGTTAAATCAGGAGAAACTTCTTTCCATGTTTTTCCCATGTCTGAAGTTTTTAATAATAATTGTGACCCATGATAATAGGTATTCGGCTCATGCTTACTCCAAATGATTGGTGCATTCCAGTTATAACGATACTTAATATCTTTTGCATCCCTTCCTAAGTACTGAATTGGGGCAGCCATGATATTGGTGCTCCCTTTTGTTTTTGTATCTAATACTTCTATCGTTCCTTGATAAGATCCACCTAAAACATATCTTGGATTGTTTGGATCAAATGCCAAGAACGCACTTTCACCTCCCGCAGAGGAAGTCCAATTTCTTTCATCTATTCCGCCAGCGCCAATGGCACGACTCGCAATTTTAACGGAACTATTGTCCTGTTGACCAGCATAAATATTGTAAGGCGTTTCGTTGTCTACATTAATTCTATAAAATTGTGCAGTGGGCATATTGTTTTGACTGCTCCAAGATTTACCACCATCATGTGTTATAGCCGCACCGCCATCATCTGCAATGACCATATTTTTACCATTGCTAGGATGTATCCACAAATCATGGTAATCGCCATGTGTGCTTGCAAAGTCTGTAAAAGTTTTACCACCATCAATTGATTTTAAGGAAGGGGCACTCATCACATATACTGTGTTTTCATTTGTTGGATCTGGAAATAGTTCGATATAATACCATGCGCGCTGAATTAGGCGATGGCTCTTATTAATTTGCGACCAATTGGCACCTGCATCATCAGATACGTATAAACCACCTGCGTCTTTACTAAAATCACTTTCAATTAATGCAAATACTTTTTCTGAATTTGCTCTTGATACTGCGATAGACATTTTACCCATTTCTTTTGGTAATCC
>CALPSK010000034.1 GCA_943326215.1 Sediminibacterium ginsengisoli
CGATATTTACATTCACCGCCATATTGGCAATAGCTTGAATAATTAATGTAAAACTTAATCCCAGCGCTAAAAAAGCCCCAAATGCATAAGGACAACGCCTAAATATTCTAATGCATCTAAATAAGAAAACCAGATAAATAAAAATAATAAAGACACCGCCTAATAACCCGTACTCTTCAATGATGACTGCATAAATAAAATCGTTATAGGCTTGAGGAAGAAAATTTCTTTGTCTGCTATTGCCTGGGCCCAATCCCATAAAAATACCACCGTTCGCAATGGCAATTTTTGCTTGCTGCACTTGATAAGGTACATCATTATCCTTGGCATACATAAAATCCTGCACTCTAGATACCCAAGTACCCACACGACCATAGCTTTTCATTTTCTCTGCTACCACAGGACCACCTTCAACCGACTTACTGGAATGCGTGGCCATAGCCACGCCGACAATAATAGCCAAGGGTATCATGGCTACTAGTATGGTTAATAAAATATGTTTAATACTTATTCTTCCAATAAACATTAATAAAAGTGAAGTAGCACCTGTTAATAATGCATTCGATAAATTGGCAGGCATAATTAATACGCAAATAATGATTACAGGTGTAATCACTGGAAGAAATCCGTTTTTAAAATCTTTGATCACTTCTTGCTTCTTACTTAACATCTTAGACAAATACATAAATAAAGCCAACTTGGCTAAATCACTTGTCTGAATGGTCATATTAATGATGGGCAACTTGATCCACCTACTTCCTTCATTAATTTTCGCACCAAAAAATAAAGTATATATTAATAAAGGAATAGAAAATAGGAATAAGATGGTGGCAATTTTAGAAAAGACAGTATAGTTTACGCGGTGTAAACCAAAAATAGCCAGCAAACCCAGTAAAGTAAATACAACTTGTTTAAATAAATACACACTTGTATTTCCACGATACATTTTATATGCCAATGAACCAGTAGCACTATATACTACCAATATAGAAATAAGAGACAATACAATGACTAACCCCCATATGTATCTATCTCCCCTAGTTCTTTGGTCTAAATGTTCTTTCATCCCACCAATAGTGGGCATTTGTGAAAATAGTTTGTCTGTAGTATCGTTAAACATAAATGAAAGCTCTTTTATAAATTACAGTTCTTTTACAGACTCTTTAAATTGACGACCTCTATCTTCATAATTTTTAAATAAATCAAAACTTGCACAAGCAGGACTCATTAAAACCAAGTCTCCTTTTTCTGCTAATTTGAAAGAAGCATTCACTGCTTTTTTAGCACTATCCACTTCAACGATGGTGCTTACTTTATCTTTAAAAAATTCAATTATTTTTTTATTGTCGGTGCCCATACAAACAATGGCCTTTACTTTCTCTTTGACTAGATCGGCAATTAATTCATAATCGTTTCCTTTGTCTACACCGCCTAAAATTAAAACAGTGCTTTTTTGCATGCTCTCTAAAGCATACCAAGTACTGTTTACATTCGTGGCCTTGCTATCATTGATGAAATCAACGCCTCTTACAGTAGCTACAAATTCCATTCTATGTTCTAGACTGTGGAAATTACTTACTGCTTCGCGAATTTTTTCCTTTCTGATACCTAAGGTAGTAGCTGCAATGCTTGCAGCCATGGTGTTATAAGCATTATGCTTTCCTTTCAAGGCAAAATCATAAATGCTCATAGTTACACGTTCTTCTTGGATTTTTAACATCATTTGATCGTTCTTGATGTAGCCTCCTTTTTTTACTTCTTGTTTCATAGAAAATGGTAGTGGGTTAGTATTGATGGTTAGTAGTTCTAGATGTTTTACGATGGTTTCATCATCTATACAATAGATGAAATAGTCTTCTGCAGTTTGATTCTCTATAATTCTAAACTTGCTTTTAATATAATTTTCGAATTGGTGATTATACCTGTCTAAATGATCTTCTGAGATATTTAATAAAATGGCTATCTCAGGTTTGAAATATTGTATATCGTCTAATTGAAAAGAGCTTACTTCAATAATGTATAATGCCTTTGGCGCTTGTGCAATTTGTCTTGCAAATGAATAACCAATATTGCCTACCATGGCTACATCTTCATTTACTAATTTGCAGATATGATATAATAAAGCCGTAGTAGTACTTTTACCATTGCTTCCAGTAATCGCTGCAATTTTGCTTGCACCTTTGTATCTATAGCCAAATTCAATTTCGCTAATTACGGGTATGCCTTTTGCTCTAATCGCTTTCACCATTTCATTTTTCTCTGGTATACCTGGACTTTTTACGACTTCATCTGCTGCTAAAATTCTCTCTGCACTATTTACCCCTGCTTCAAATTCAATGCTAGCATCTTCTAATTCTTTTTGAAAATTAGCCTTGATAGCGCCTCCATCAGATACGAATACTTCATAGCCTTTTTGTTTGGCTAATAAAGCAGCACCTACCCCGCTTTCACCTGCACCTAATATGACTAATTTTTTTGCCAAGGGTCTATCTAGTTTTCAAGGTTAATATAGAAGCCACGACTAATAAAATAGTAATAATCCAAAAACGAACGGCTATCTTACTTTCGTGAAATCCTTTCTTTTGATAATGATGATGTAGTGGGCTCATTAAAAACACTCTTCTTCCTTCACCATATTTTTTCTTCGTGTATTTGAAATAACTTACTTGAATAATTACAGATAAGTTTTCAATTAAAAACACACCGCAGAAAATAGGAATTAATAATTCTTTTCTAACAATAATGGCTAGTGATGCAATAATACCTCCTAAGGCAAGGCTTCCTGTATCTCCCATGAAAACCTGCGCTGGATAAGCATTATACCATAAAAATCCAATACAGGCACCTACAAAGGCACCTACAAAAATGGACAACTCTCCTAAATTAGGTATGTACATTACATTTAAATAATCGGCAAATACATAGTTACCACTTACATACACAAATACACCCAGCGCGGCACCAATAATGGCAGATACCCCGGCGGCTAGCCCATCGAGGCCGTCAGTTAAGTTGGCTCCATTAGATACAGCGGTGATAATAAAAGTGACAATAAGAATATAAATAATCCATGTATACTTTTCAGCACCTGGACCCATCCAACTAATTATTTTGCTATAATTAAATTCATGATTTTTTACAAAAGGAATAGTAGTAATGGGTGTTTTCACTTTTACAAAGCGTCTTTCTACCCCATTAATTTTTCTAACTACTACATCTGCACCCTTTGCAACCTTCTCTCCTTTTTGTAAGCTTCCAGAAATAGTGGTAGAAACAATTTCTCTTTCCACAGTGACAGCATTACTAAAATAAAGTGTTACGCCAATGATAATACCTAGTCCTACCTGACCAATAATTTTAGATATACTCGCCAGTCCATCACTGTTTTGTTTTTTATAAGCACCGCCTTGGGCTTGTGCTTGCTTTCTTGCTCTAATTTTAAAGTAATCGTCTAAAAAGCCAATAAGGCCTAACCATACCGTACATAAAATCATTAAACGGATATAGACTTTATCTAAATTGGCAAATAATAAAGTGGGAATTAAAATACTCAATAAGATAATTATACCTCCCATGGTAGGTGTCCCCTTTTTCTGTTGCTCGCCCGCTAAGCCTAAGTCTCTAACGGTTTCACCAATTTGTTTGCGTTGTAAAAAAAGTATTATTTTTTTACCATACACAGTAGCAATAAATAAAGACATTAATATAGCCATGGCTATTCTGAAAGTCAAGAACTGGAAGGCCCCCAAACCTGGGATATTAAATGTTTTGTCCAACCAAGAAAATAATTGATACAGCATATTGATTATTTTTCTAATTCTTTAAATTGGTTTGCTAATACTTGCTTATCATCAAAATCGTGTTTCACGCCTTTAATATCTTGGTACTTTTCATGGCCCTTTCCTGCTATTAAAATAATATCGCCCGATTTTGCAAAACTTACAGCAGCCTTAATAGCTTCTTTTCTGTCAACAATATTGATATACTTTCTTTTGGCAGCACTTGTTAATCCTTCTTCCATATCCTTGATAATTTCATTCGGATCTTCCGATCTTGGATTATCGCTGGTAAAAAATACTTTATTACTTAAATCACAAGCTACCTGCGCCATAATAGGTCTCTTTGTTTTATCTCTATCTCCACCGCAGCCAACCACTGTTATCACTGTTTCATTGCCCTTTCTTAATTTGGCAATAGTGGTTAATACATTTTCTAGTGCGTCAGGCGTATGCGCATAATCAATAATGCCAATAATTTTTTCTGTACTCACGATATAGTCAAACCTGCCTTCTGCGCCTGTTAATGCACTTAGTACAGTTAATACTTCTGTAGTTTTTTCACCTAATTGAATAGCCACTCCATATACGGCTAATAAATTATAGGCGTTGAATGTGCCAATTAAACGGCAGTGTACTTCTATATCATTCACCAGCATCACTAGTCCACTTAATTGATTTTCTAAAATTTTACCTTTATAAGTGGCAGGCGCATGAATAGCGTAGGTTAATTTAGTAGCCTTGGAATCTGCGAACATTATAGACCCGTTTTTATCATCTAGATTGATTAATGCAAAAGCAGTAGCAGGTAATTTATCAAAGAAAGTTTTTTTAGCATCTATATAGGCTTCAAAAGTTTTATGATAATCTAAATGATCATGTGTAATATTAGTGAAAGCACCGCCTACAAATTGAAGACCAGTAATACGGTGTTGATGAATAGCATGGCTGCTTACTTCCATAAATACATGTGTGCAACCTGCCGCCACCATTTTATGCAATAATGCATTTAATTGAATAGCGTCTGGTGTAGTATGTGTAGCTGCAATGACTTCCGTACCAATATGGTTTTGCACAGTACTTATTAAACCACAGGTATACCCTAATTCAGAAAATAATTTATACAATAAGGTAGCTACGGTGGTTTTACCATTGGTACCCGTTACGCCCACTAATTTTACATGGGTAGAAGGCTCATCGTAAAATTGATGTGCCATAATAGCCACTGCCTCTTGTGCATTCTCCACCATGATATAAGTAAGACCTTCTACTAAAATAGCAGGTTTGTTTTCACAAACAATTACAGTAGCCCCATTTTCAATAGCTGTTGGTATGAAGGAATGGCCATCGGCTTGTAAGCCTTTAATAGCCACAAATACAGCGCCTTTAATTACTTTTCTAGAATCTATTTGTATATCGGCGACTTCTTGTTGGGTAGTACCTACTACCTCTCTCAAAGCCACACCAAATAATATAGATTGTAATGATTTCATTAATTTAAATCAATTTGTACTTGTTGTCCTTTAATAATAACTTCTCCTTGAGCAATACTTTGTTTTACCACTTTTCCTTTACCCACGCATTTCACGAGTAGTCCCTTTTTCTCACAAAGCCATAAAGCATCTTGTAATTTCATACCCGTCATATTAGGCATAGTTGTATCTGAAAGTATTTGATTGGCTGCTTTTAAACTTTTTCCTTTTCCTTGTAATTGAATCCAATTATTAGAAGCTATAGAAGAGTCTTGATAAGGAATAGATAATTGTTTAGCAATCGTTTGCAAAGAAATTTTTGAAATACTGTAATTAAATAGTGAACTATCTTTTACTGCAAATACTGGTGCGATATCTAATTTGTTCTGTATATAAGTGGAATATAATCTGTCAGCAATTTCTTTAAATACAGGACCTGCCACAGAGGCGCCATAAAAACTAGCCGCATGTGGCTTATTTTTTATAATAACTACCACTGTATACTGTGGATTGTCTGCAGGAAAATAACCCGCAAAAGAAGATTGATAAATTCCCTCACCATAGCCCTTATTGCCATTCGCCACTAAGGCTGTGCCGGTTTTGCCTGCTACTTTATACAAGCTATTTTTAAACAATGTTTTTCCAGTACCATTAATACAAACACCCTCTAAGGCTATACGTAAATCTCTAATAGTAGTTGGCTTACATAATTGAGCATTGTATACTTTAGGAGAAATGGATTTAATGATTTTGCCTTCTTCTTGTATTGAATTAACAAGATAAGGGCGCATCATTACGCCGTTATTTGCAATAGTATTATATAAGTTTAAAGTTTGTAGTGGTGTAATTTCAATATTATACCCAAAGGCCATCCAAGGTAGTGTGGTAGGACCCCATAATCTACTACCTGGCTTTACAAGCCTAGGTTGTCTTTCACCTACTAAATCAAGACCCGAAGTTGAATCTAATCTCAACTTTGTTAAATGTTTGAAATACTCATTCACATTATTACTATAATGTGTCATCGCAATTTTTGCCATCCCCACATTCGAACTTTCTTCAAAAGCTTCTAAAATAGATGCATCAAATTTCCCATGCTTTTCAGAATCATATACTGTTTGACCAGCTATCTTCCATACACCCCCCTCTAAATTGACTCTTGAATTTAAATTCACTTTGCCATCTTCTAAGGCCGATAATAAAGTCACTAATTTAAAAGTAGATCCAGGTTCTGTGGGTGTGATGGCATAATTTAAATCTTCCGCATATTTATTTTCACCCACCTTACCCAAATTAGCAATGGCTTTAATCTTACCTGTCTTCACTTCCATGACTATGGCAACACCTGTTTGTGCTTCATTTTTAAGCATCATACTCATCAAGGCCTTTTCAGTTACTTCTTGTATGAATACATCAATGGTGCTTACAATATCCTTACCTGTTTCAGGCGCTATTTCAAATTCACCTTCTTGCACGGGAACTGTTACACCACCTGCAATAGCGCGTACTAATTGACGGCCGTTACGACCGTTTAAAACAGTATCATAAGACTTTTCTAAACCTACTTTATTTTCATCTCTAGCAAGTCCAATCGTTCTATAGCCAATATTTTCATAGGGGTTTAAACGAATATTTTTTTCCTCTGCGATCATCCCACTTTTATACCTACCTAATTTAAATAAGGGAAATTTGACTAATTGTAAATATTCTCTATAAGTAATTTTCTTTCTTAATTCATAATTACCTACACTTGCTTCATAAGCCTGCGTTAACTCGTCTTTGTATTTTTCTGCAGACTTATCTTTAAATAAAGCAGCTAAACTCAAACTTAATGAATCGATATGCGTTCTAAAGAGTAGACCGCTTTTTTCATGCAGTGGACTTACTCTAAAATCGATATAAATATCAAACTGAGGAATATTAGTACTTAACATTTGCCCATCTTCACTATAGATAGTACCTCTTGCTGCAGGTATTTCTATAATTCTTTGATGTAGGCTATCACTTAAACTTCTCCAGTATTTCCCTTGTACTTGTTGAATATAAAATGCCTTACCTATAATAAGGATACATACTAATACGATAAGTATGAAACTTAAGTACACCCTCCATAATATGTCGCGTTTTACGTCCATGCTTAATTTTTAGAAGGGGTTTTAATTTTATTTTCGATAGCGAGTCTGATAGGCATTTCTTTTGAAACGACTAAACCATAAGGCTCCATTGCATTTTGCACTTCAATAGCACGACTACGACGCATTAATTCAGACTTAATGGTCTTGTATTCAAACTGAAGCACTTTCAATTCTCTTTGTGTAGTGTTAATTCGACGGATGGTTTTGTCGGTAAGATGCCCATTCGCTATGTAGAGGATAGCGATGAATGCTAGGAACAAAAAGAAACTAATGTTCATAACAATCCACTGATAATTA
>CALPSK010000035.1 GCA_943326215.1 Sediminibacterium ginsengisoli
GTAGATACACATGCGCATATGTGGCCTAGCTGGGGCATTCATAAAACACAGGCTTGGGTATATGCAGCCAACTTAGCCTATGGTGTGACTACCACACGTGACCCACAAACAGCTACTACCGATGTATTAACTTATAGCGATATGGTAGAGGCAGGTATGATGGTAGGACCAAGAGTCTATTCCACAGGACCTGGTGTAGGTTATTGGTCATACAACTTAAAAGATTCAGCACAAGCAGAATCGGTATTAAGTCAGTACAGCAAATACTATAATACAAAATATATTAAAATGTATTTAGTAGGTAATCGTAAACACAGACAATGGGTAATACAAGCTGCTAAAAATCAACAATTAATGCCGACTACGGAAGGTGGTCTTGATTTTAAATTAAACATGACCAATTTATTAGATGGTTATCCTGGACATGAGCACTCTATTCCTATTTATCCTTTATATAATGATGTGGTGAAAACAATTGCTTTTTCTAAAATGACCGTGACACCTACTTTACTAGTTTCTTATGGTGGGCCATGGGCTGAGAACTATTATTATGAAAATGAAAATCCTTACAGCAATGAGAAGATGCAATACTTTACGCCTTATGAAGAGTTAGCAGATAAATCGCGTCGTCGTGCTACTTGGTTCTTGCCTGAAGAACATGTATTCCAAAAACATGCAAAGAGCATGAAAAAAATTGTAGAAGAAGGTGGACTTGCGGGCGTAGGAAGTCATGGACAATTACAAGGACTAGGTTACCATTGGGAGCTATGGTCTATGCAATCTGGTGGCATGCGTAATATAGATGCCTTGAAAACAGCAACTATTTTAGGCGCCGCTGGACTGGGTTTAGACAAAGACTTAGGGAGTTTAGAAGTAGGTAAATTGGCCGACTTACTTATTTTGGATAAAAACCCATTGGATAATATACGCAATACCAATACAATAGAATTTGTAATGAAAAACGGTCGCTTATATAATGGTAATACATTAGATGAAGTAAAGACAGGTAAGCACAAATTAGATCGTTCTGAGTGGTTAGATAAAAAGCCTATAAAAAACACAAAGGTAGAAGATTAGTCAAAAAATAATGGTAAATTTAAAATACTAAAAAACAATTTTTATGAAAAACTCAAGAAGAAAATTTATACAAAATGCATCGCTTGCTATTATGGGTGCAAGTTTAAAACCAAGTGCTTTATGGTCTAGTACCAATCATGTAGCTAGTAAAAATTTAATTGGTGTTCAATTGTATTCAGTACGTGCAGACATAAAAACAAACCCAATGGAAACCTTGACGGCTTTGTCTAAAATGGGATTTGAATATGTTGAACATGCAAATTATATCAACAGAAAATTCTACGGATGGACAGCTACAGAATTTAAAAAAGTATTGGAGGGTTTAGGTTTAAAAATGCCTAGTGGGCATACAGTGATGGGCACTAATCATTGGGATAATACCAAGAAGGATTTTACCGATGCCTGGAAACGCACTGTAGAAGATGCTGCTATTGTAGGACAAGAATATGTTATAAGCCCATCAATGGATAATAAATTAAGAAGTACTTACGATGGTTTAATGCAGCAAATAGAAGCATTCAATAAATCGGGTGAATTGTGTAAAGCAAGTGGTATGAAATTTGGATACCATAATCATGATTTTGAATTTAAAGAAAAATTGAATGGTACTTTAATGTATGATCTTATCTTACAACATACCGATCCTAATTTAGTGGTACACCAATTAGACTTTGGAAATATGTATGGTGCAGGAGCAAGGGGTGCTGAATGGATTAATAAATATCCAGGTCGTTTCCAATCACTTCACGTTAAAGATGAAATTAAAGTAGCAAAAGGTGAAATGAATGATGGCTATGAAAGCACTATTTTAGGAGAGGGCGTGGTAGATCCTAAAGCCATTGCCTTACTTGCTAAAAAAATTGGAGGGGCGCGCCATTATATCATAGAACAAGAGTCTTATCAAGGGATTGCACCTTTAGATTGTATGAAAAGAGATTTAGCAATAATAAAAACTTGGGGTATCTAAACTAGCTCCTTGTTCAAAAAGCACAAACCCAAAAGTTTGTGCTTTTTTTTGCTTAAATTGAATCCAATAAATTCTAAAATTTTTATGAAAAATACTATCTACTCAAATAATATCAACTTTACTATTAAGCGCCTTACTCAAATAGGTTTGATTTGTATCCCCCTGCTTTGTTCTTTCATGAGCATTGCGCAAAAATATAGTGCTAGCGAAATAGCTAGATGGGAAAAACATGCCAAACAAGTAAATATTATAAGAGACGAATGGGGTATTGCACATGTATATGGGAAGACCGACGCCGATGCGGTATTTGGTTTAATGTATGCACAAAGTGAAGAGAATGTAGGTCAAATAGAATTGAACTATTTAGAAATGTTAGGCCGTACTGCGGAGGTGCAAGGGCCTTCAGCCGTTTATGAAGACTTAATGATGCGCCTTATTCAAGATAGTCTAGCTGCTATACAAGATTATAATAAAAGTCCTATTTGGTTTAAAGAATTATTACAAGCACATGCCGATGGATTAAATTACTATTTATACAAACATCCTGAAGTACAACAAAAAGCCATTCAATATTATAAACCCTGGTACCATTTAATGTGGACAGACGGAAGTGTGTCTCCTACTAAAACAGGTGGAATTAAAACAGAACAGGTGGCTTCTTTTTATGGACAAATGCCAGGTGCGGAAAAATTTGTGGTAAATAATACAGAAGAGCCTTATGCATTAGAAGAAAAAATACAAAAAGGTTCTAATGGTTTTGCAATTGCGCCTAAGCATAGTAAAAATGGCAATGCCTTATTATATATTAATCCGCATGTACCATTTTATTTTAGATCTGAAATTCATATGGTAAGCGAGCAAGGTTTAAATGTATATGGAGCTGTGACTTGGGGGCAAATGTTTATTTACCAAGGATTCAATGAACGCTTAGGCTTTATGCATACTAGCGGCTATGCCGATGTAGCCGATGTCTATGAAGAAAAGGTAGCTAAAAATAAAACAGGATGGGTCTCGCATTATGAGCAAGGTCTTCAACCTATAAAAGAAAGAAATATTCCAATTCAATATTTGGAAGAGGGTCAAATAAAAACAAAATCGTTTTTAACTTACCGCACATTACATGGCCCCGTGATGGGATCTAAAAATGGTAAGTGGTTAAGCTTACAAGAAAACAATCGTTCCTTAGATGCCTTAATGGAATGTTGGAGCAGAACCAAGGCCACCAATTTAAAAGAGTATCAAACAGCATTGTCCTTACTAGGTAATAATAGTAATAACACAGTCTATGCCGATGCCGATGGCTCTATAGCTTACTGGCATGGTAATTTTATACCCAAAAGAAATGCGAATTATGATTTTAGTGTACCTGTAGATGGTTCTATTAAAGCCACTAATTGGTTAGGCAAGCATGCACTTACTGAAATAGTGCAAAGTATTAACCCCGTAAATGGTTGGTTACAAAATTGTAATGCCACTCCTTTCACCGTAGCTGGAATAAATAGTCCAAAAGAAAAAGACTATCCTCATTATATGGCGCCCGATGGGGAGAATGGACGTGGTATTAACGCCGTTAACTTATTAAATAAAATAGATAAAATATCATTGGATGAATTAATTCAATTGGGATACAATAAACACTTGTCTGCTTTTGATATTTTACTGCCTTCTTTTATGGCGTATACAAAAACTATTGCTTTAAATGAAAGAGAAAAAAAGGCAATAAACTATTTAGCTGGTTGGAATGGCGATGCGGGTATTTCTTCTGTGGCCACTACTATTGCCATTGAATGGGCTAATAACTGGTCTAAAGAAATTCCTCCTGCCACCACGGAAGAAGCCACTACTCAAATCATAAAAAAATATGAGCAAATGGTTCAAGCTGTTTCTAATGAAAAGAAGTTAGCGCTTTTAAATAACACATTAGATCAATTAGAAAAAACTTATGGTAATTGGGAAATTCAATGGGGTGATTTAAATAGATACCAAAGAGTAAACCCAGGAGAGAAATTTAATGACAATGCACCTAGTATTGCAGTAGGACAAACCTCTTCTAAATGGGGCTCCCTGCCTGCTTTTGAGAGCAGAAGGTATGATAATACTTTAAAGCGTTATGGTTATTCTGGTAATAGTTTTATTGCAGCAGTAAGTTTTGGAAAAAAATTAGAGGCGAAAACAATTATTACGGGAGGGCAAAGTCGTTTTGCAAATTCAAAACATTTTACAGACCAAGCTCAAAAATATATTGATGGCGATTTTAAAACCATACATTTTTATAAAGAAGATGTTTTAGCGCATGCAGTCACATCATATAAGCCAGGGTTTTCTAAATAGTGATCATAGAGCTTTGACATAAAAGCAGCCTTCACCAAGCCTGCTAAATTTTTAACTTCTAGCTGTTGCATCATTTTAGTACGGTGCCCTTCAATAGTGCGTTTGCTATGGCCCACTTCATAAGCAATTTGTTTACTGGAAGCCTCTTCGCAAATACGCAGTAAAATATATTTATCATAAGTATGTAACCTATGTACTTTCTCTGTTAGCTTAACTTTATCCATACGGTTCACCATATTAAATACTTTATCAGCGGTACGATTACAGAAATATATTTTTTGAAGCCTTGCCATTTCAAGTGCTTTGGACCATTCTTGCTTTGAAACATTGCGAGCCACTATCACCGATATGCCATTATCAATTAATTGATACAAATGAGCCTCGTCCTGTTCATTGAAAACCACCATCACACCCATTCTTTTTTTAATCTCTTTTATTTGATGCATAGTGGATGAATCACCAAAATGAAACATGGCACTATCTACCACTAAGACCATGGGTAAGACCTGTTTGGTTTTATCATAGGCTATATAGCCTGTTAACTCCTCTATACTTTTGATGATATGATAGCCCATTAACTGTGGATTGTCTTTAATAAGTAAACTACATCCCATTGCATACACAATTTGTTTATCACAAATGATTACTTGAGTTTGCATTTTTATTGCTTTTTAATTGAATAGCAATTAACTAAATATTGTATAACACATTGATATACAAGTAACTATATTATACAAAAGGCTTTTAATTGCATTGTGATTTATCCCATTGAAGTATTTTCGAAATGAGCATGAAGTAGTATGAATTTATACGCTATGGTAGTTATGAAATTAATGCCTATAATAATTTGCTAGTATTATATATTTTATAACTTCATTGAATATTATTCTAACCTATACTAACCCTCTTGCACTGCGTTGACAAACATTCGTAACTTATTTTACCCTTTTGTTCCAGTAGGACATTTGAAAGTTTGGGTCTTAGCCCCCGCCTTGGATAATCCAGATCCGAACTTAGCCTACTATTATGATTTTAGTCAAAGCATAGAAGAATATACACGCGTCTTTGCAGAACTAGATCTTCCATGGAAATGGCAACCCGTTACTTTAGAAAATTATAAAATGATTGTGCAAGAAATCGCACATGACAGAGAAAAAGGAATTCATTTTCCTGTTGTATTAAATTTATGTGATGGTGATGAAATTAATGGAGCACCAGGCGTTTCAGTGATTAAAGCTTTAGAAGCAAAACAATTAGTATACACAGGAGCGAATGATTATTTCTATGATATCACTACTTCTAAAATTCCCATGAAAAAAGCTTTTGATGAAGCAGGTGTAGCTACACCGAAATGGGAAGCCATTAGAGATAATAATATTGATGCTAAAGAAATTATTAAAAAATTAGGTAGCCCTTTAATTGTGAAGCCTGCTGTATCTGGTGGAAGTTTGGGAGTGGGTGTAAAAAATGTGGTGGAAACAGAGCATGAATTAGAAACACAATTGGCTAAAATGTTTGAAGGATACAGAGGATGGAATTTATCATCAGATGGCATTGTAGCTGAGTCCTTTGTAGAAGGACCAGAATATACAGTGATGATAGTGGGAAGCCACACCCATCCTGAGTATGCAAAGATTTACCCTCCTGTAGAAAGAGTCTTTCATGCCTCGCTTCCAGAAAAAGAAAAGTTTTTATCCTTTGATAGATTATGGGAAATTTATGAAGAAGAAACGCCCATGCCTGAAGATGAAAATTTTTATCAATATCAATTAGGTGATGAATCTATTCAAATGGCTGTTCAAAAAGTTTCTTGGGATGCCTATGTGGCTTGTAATGGAACTGGCTATACAAGAGTTGACGTTCGTATAGATAATAAAACAGGTGAGGCCTATGTTTTAGAAGTGAATGCACAGTGTGGTATTAGTGAAGATGAAAACTATACTTCTATTGGTGCTATTTTAAAATATGCCAATCAAAGTTTTACAGAACTCGTCATTCATATTATTAATGACGCATTCGCTAGAAGAAAAAAATAATTTTATGCGCCCCCTTCCCACTATTCATAATACTGACAGTTTCAAAGATTTAAAAATTTGTGTACTTCAACCAGACTATTCAACTTCTGAAGTAGATTATCAATACTATGATCCAAAAAGAGACCTCTCTAGCATTATGCCTGAAGCGCATTTTGATCATGTTTTTTTAAATAAGCTTACTACCTATCAACAATTAAAAGAACTCAAAGACAAAAATTACGATATCTATATTAATTTATGTGAAGGTTATTTAGAATGGACAGTGCCTTCCATTGATGTAATTATGAGTTTAGATTTATTGGGACTGCCTTATACTGGACCTAGCACCAACTTATATGACCCGCCTAAAACTATTATGAAGTATTTGGCTTTCTGCGAAGACGTGAAAACGCCTGCCCATATACATATAGAGTCGGAAGAAGATATCTCGCAACTTCCAGGCAATTTGCAATTTCCTTTATTTGTAAAACCTGCTAAAGCGGGTGATAGCCTAGGAGTTGACAACGCTTCTAAAGCGAATAATACTACTGAACTAGTCACTAAGGTAAAAAGCATATTGGTAGAATTTGGTGCTGCCTTGGTAGAAGAATATATTGATGGCCGTGAATTCACTGTTTTAGTTTGCGCCAATGCAGATGGTAAAACTTGTACCAGCTTTGTGCCGGTTGAATATATTTTCCCTGAAGGTTTTAGTTTTAAAACCTACGCCTTAAAAACTTCTGAATTACATCCCACTGCCAATATTCCTGTATCGGATACCGTCTTGGCAACTAAATTAAAAAATATTGCAGAACAAGTATTTATGTCTTTCAATGGTGTGGGTTATGGAAGAATGGATTTTAGAATGAGTGAGAAAGGAGAAATATTTTTTCTAGAAATTAATTTTACCTGTTCAGTTTTTTATGCCCAAGGCTATGAAGGATCTGCCGATTATATTTTACTACATGATGGTGCAGGCCAGCGTGGCTTCTTAGAAAGAATTATTATTGAAGGCATGGCGCGCTATAGAAGAAAAGAAAAAGTATTTAAAATTAAAGGCAATGCTATTGCTGGATATGGTATGTATGCAAAATGGGACTTACCTAAAGGCACCATATTATTTCAAGGGGAAGAAAAATCACAACGCATTGTTACCAAAAAATTTGTAGATGAAAATTGGGATGAGCGTGAGAAATTAAATTTTAGAAGATACGCCTATCCTATTAGTAAGGATGTATATATATTATGGGACTTACAACCCGAAGAGTGGTCTCCTCAAAACCA
>CALPSK010000036.1 GCA_943326215.1 Sediminibacterium ginsengisoli
AAAAAAATAAAAGTAGATGGTGTACTTGTCGGTGTTGCAGATATATTGGTTGCTCCTTATCAAGCAATTTGTGAAAAACTTCAACTCCCTTGTTACGCAACGCAAGAAATTGTTAAAGCTTTTTGTAGTAAAGATGGATTTAAAATAGCATGTAAAAAATATAATATACAAGATATACCTGGTTATTACATTAATGATACTTTAAATTTAAATAAATTACCTGAGTTAACTTTTCCTTTAATGGTTAAACCAGTCGATAATGGAGCAGGAGTAGGAATGAGAATATGTAATGACAAAAATGATTTGCAAAATTCAATTACAAATGGGATTCAATTTTCGAAAAAAGGAGGAGTATTGGTTGAACAATACATGAATTGTGATGATATATTTGCATATTATACTTTTAAAGATGGTAGAGCATATTTGTCAGCAATTGCTGATAGAATTACTACAAAAAAACAAGGTAATTTAAGTCCAGTTTGTATTGGTGCAATTTACCCTTCAAAGTATACAAATCAATTTATAAGTAAAATAAACCCCTTAATGGTTGCTTTCTTTGAAAAATTAGGAATAAAAAATGGGGTATTAAATCTTCAATTTTTTGTAAAAAACAATCAATATTATGCATATGATCCAGGTTTTAGATTACAAGGAGAAGCCCCTCATATACATATTTTAGAAATTAATAAATTCGATCATAGAAAAATGTTACTAAATTTTGCACTTACAGGAAGTTTAGGAGTTGATGATTTTAATGAAAAAAACGATTATTTATTTAAAAACGGTTACGCTAGCACAATTTGGGTTTTATTGAAAAGCGGAACCATAAGTGTTGTAAAAGGTCTTGATATAATTAAATCAGATGATAGTGTATCATTTGTTATGGAACGTTTTAAAGAAAATGATACGATTGAGCCAAATATGATAGGAACAGAAAGACAGGTTTTTGCAAGAATTTATATACAATGTATTGAATTTGAAGTATTAAAAGAAAAAATTTCAAAATTTCAACAAATACTTGAAATCAATGATATTAATGGTGAAAATATGATTATTGATTGGGTGGATCCTACCACAATTACTAATTATAAATTAAGCTAAATTACATATATGGAATTCAAATCATCACTTACCTTAAAAGGAAGAACAGCAGTAGTAACTGGCGGGTCTAAAAATATCGGTTTTGCAATTGCAGAGCAGTTTGCACTTGCAGGAATGAATGTTGCAATTTTAAGCGTTTCTGAAGGAAGTGCTATTAAAGTATCTGACTTGATCAATTTAAAAGGAGGGATAACTATTGGACTTCAGTGTGATGTTTCAGATGAAAATTCAGTTGAATTCGCATTAAAAAAAGTTTATCAACATTTTGGATCTATTGATGTATTAGTTAATAGTGCTGGAGTTTTAGATATGGCTAAAATTGAAGAAATGACAGTTGAACATTGGGATAAAGTAATGTCAATTAATTTAAGAGGGACATTCTTAATGATTCAAAAATGTATAAAATATTTAGAAATAAGTAAAGCACCTCGTATAATTAATATTTCCTCAAATTCCGGAAGAATGGGCGGATTTGAAAATGGTATGGCTTATTCGGCATCTAAAGGAGGTATAATCGCAATGACTTATGGTATTGCTAGACAATTAGCGTCAAAAAAAATTACTGTAAACTGTGTTGCACCTGGTACAATTGAATCTGATATGTTAAATGCAAGAGATGATGAAACAAAAAAAAGATTACTTGCTAGATTTCCTATTGGAAGATTTGGTACATCAGGTGAAGTGGCTTCTGCAGTTTGTTATTTTGCAAGCGAAGAGTCTGGATTTACAACAGGTTCTGTATTAGATATTAATGGTGGTTTATTTATGGGATAATCTAAAAATATATATAAAAAATAAAAAATGAAAAAATTACTACATGAATTTTTAAAAAAATTAGTTTTCAAGTATACGAAAATTCTAGATCCTAAATATCAATATTTAGTTGAACCCATACAATTGGCATTCTTGGTAAATTTTTTAATTGAAAAAAAGAACTTAAATGGGAATATTCTCGAGGTAGGTGTAGACAAGGGTTTTACAACTAGATTTTTGTGCGAACATATAAATTCTGAGAAATTAGACGTTCAATATTTTGTTGTAGATACTTTCAATTCATTCACTCAAGAGGATATAAATTATGAAGTTTTGAATAGAGGGAAAAGTCAATATAATACTGATTTTATGAACTTCAGATTCAATGATTATAAGACTTGGAGTTCTAAATTCAAGAATTTTACTTTTTTGAAACCATACCAGTCTGATTGTTCAGTTTTCGATTATAATATGATCGGACCTTTAAAACTAGTTTTTCTTGATGTTGACCTTTATTTACCAACCATTAGGGCACTTCATTTAATATATGAGCAAATGGTTCCTGGTGGTTGTATTATGGTTGACAATGTTTCAATGAATTGCGATTCCTATGATGGAGCACATGAGGCATACCACGAGTTCTGTAAAATTAAAAATTTGCAGGTAAATCTTATTGGCAACAATGCGGGAATTATCTATAAATCATAAACTAAGAAATAAATGATTAAGCCTGTAAAATCAAAAAATATTATTGATTTATTTAAATTAAATGATAAAAAGACTATAATTATTGGTGGAGCTGGTGACCTAGGTTTAGCAATGGTTGAAGCACTTGTTGAAGCTGGTTCAGAGGCTGTAATTATAGATTTAGATGAAAGAATTTTCACTATTTGTGAAGATTTGAATAGACAAGGACATAAAGTACATGCTATAAGAGCAGATGTTAGTGATCGGAATCAAATAAGAAGTTCATTTGCAAATGCAATAGAACTATTAGGTGGAAAATTAGATATTTTAATTAACAGTGCGGGAATTCAAAGAAGGCACCCAAGCGAAGTTTTCCCTGAAAAAGATTGGGATGATGTAATTGCTATAAACTTAGAAGCTACTTTTTTTTATTGCCAACTAGCTGCAAATGTTATGATTCCTAATGGAGGCGGTAAAATTATAAACATTGCTTCTATGATGAGCTTTTTTGGAGGAATAACTATACCTGCATATGCTGCATCTAAAGGTGGAGTATCTCAACTTACTAAAGCACTTTCAAATGATTGGGCTTCTAAGGGAATAACAGTAAATGCTATTGCGCCAGGTTATATGGACACTCAATTAAATGTAGCTTTAATAAATGATCCTGTAAGAAATGCAGAAGCATTAAATAGAATACCCATGAAAAGATGGGGTATAGGTGCTGATCTGAAAGGATTAACTGTATTTTTATCCTCACAAGCAAGTGATTATATTTCTGGAACTGTTATTCCTGTTGATGGGGGATACCTTGCTAGGTAGCAAACAATTAAATAGTGATATAATTATTACAAAACAAGGTTTATTTCAACTAAGAATAAAAGATATATGCAAGATATTGTTACTGAATTAAAAAACTTAAAAAAATCAATTTCACCTAGGATTTTAGATTTTGAAGTGATAGATCACTTAAAAAAAAGCCAACTTCCTATTTTATTATGGGGATGTGGTTATTATGCAGAATATATTTATCAAATCTTAATACGAAATAAAATAAAAATTGATGGTGTATTCATTGATGAAATAAACAAAGACTTAAAATTTCATGAATTTAAAGTTCTTTCTTTTGATGAAATCAAAGAGAGATATACTAATATAATTGTTGTTAGAGGAAATGGGAATATTGAAAGAGAATCATTCTATAAATCAATAGAAATTATAGAAACTATTTATAATTTTTTTGATTTAATGGGTTTTGGATGGTATTTAAACGATGAAAAATTAGACGAATATTCAGAAACATTAAATGAAATGTTTAATGAGTATGTAGATTATGAATCAAAAGAAAGTTTTATTGCTTATTTGAAATCAAGATATTTTAATGATTGGATTTATATACAGTCACACGTTTGTAAAAACATGTACTTTCCTGAATTTATAAAAATTAATAACCAAGAAAGTTTTATTGATTGTGGTGCATTTGACGGGGATACATTAAAACTATTTTTAAATAAAACAAGTGAATGGCAAAACTATATTGCATTTGAGCCAAGTTATAAGCCACATGAAGATTTAAATAAATATATTGAAACACATCACATTCAAAATGTCAAAACACATAAAATAGGTGTCTGGGAAAAAAAAACTACATTAAGTTTTGTAGAGGAGAATGATATATCAAGAATTGTTGAAGGAGAAGTTAAGAATGGGACAAAAATTGAAGTTGATGCAATTGATAATTTATGTAGTGATGTCAAAGTTACTTATATTAAAATGGATTTAGAAGGTTCAGAATTAAAAGCATTAGAAGGTGCAAAGCATACAATTTTAAAGAATAAACCTAAGTTGGCAATTTCAATTTATCACAAACCATCAGATTTAATAAATATCTATCTATTTATAAAAAATATGAACTTAGATTATAAGTTTTATTTTAGAATACATACTACAGTTGGATCTGATGCTGTATTGTATGCTATTTAAATAAATACAAATGAAAGAAAAATCAAAAATTTGGCTTTCTTCACCTCATATTGGAGAAAATGAAATTAAATATATAAATAGTGCATTTGAATCTAACTGGATTGCGCCCCTTGGTCCTAATGTAGATGCATTTGAATACAGCATACAACAACAAGTTGGAGTTACACATGCTGCAGCCTTATCCTCAGGTACTGCTGCTATTCATTTGGCTTTAATTCTATTAGATGTTAAATTAAATGATTACGTATTTTGTCAGTCAATGACATTTTCTGCATCTGCTAACCCAATTATATACCAGGGAGCTATTCCAGTATTTATCGATTCAGAGAAAGACACTTGGAATATGGATCCTGAATTATTAAGAGAGGCTCTGAAAGAGGCAAAGAAAAACAATAAATTACCAAAAGCTATAATTCCTGTGCATTTATATGGTATGCCCAGTAAAATACTTGAAATTGTAGAAATTGGAAATGAATATGAAGTTCCTGTCATTGAAGATTCTGCTGAATCTATAGGCTCCTATATTTCAAATAAACAATGTGGCAGCTTTGGAAAATTTGGAGTATTGAGTTTTAATGGAAATAAAATAATTACTACATCAGGAGGCGGCGCTCTAATTTCTGCAGACCAGAACCTAATTCAAAAAGCTAGATTCCTTGCAACACAGGCAAGAGATCCAGCCCCACATTATCAACATTCTCAAATTGGGTATAATTATAGATTATCAAATATTTTAGCTGGCATTGGAATAGGCCAGCTTGAAGTGTTAAATGATAGAATTAAAGCTAGAAGAGATAATTTTAAATTATATCATAAATACTTTTCAGAAAAAAATATAAAAGGATTTGATATTCAATTCCAAGAAGAACCAATTAATTATTTTTCAAATAGATGGTTAACATGTATTATCATAGATCCTATTACTAATGCTGGAATTACAAGAGAAGATATTAGAAGAGAAATGGAGTTGGAGAATATTGAAACGAGACCTTTGTGGAAACCAATGCATCAACAACCTATTTTTAAGAATTTACAAAAATATATAAATGGCGTTTCTGATACTTTATTTGAACATGGGCTTTGTTTACCAAGTGGGTCTAATTTGGTTCATTCTGATTTTGAAAGAATTTTTAATTGTTTAGATAGAATTTTTCATAAGTTTTAAAATATATGTATAAACAATTTATTAAACCATTATTTGATTTTATTATTGCTGTTATACTATTAATTCTATTATCACCAATTATTTTATTCTTTTCATTGTTCCTATTTATTTCAAATC
Organism: Sediminibacterium ginsengisoli; assembly: GCA_943326215.1. Classification (GTDB taxonomy): domain Bacteria; phylum Bacteroidota; class Bacteroidia; order Chitinophagales; family Chitinophagaceae; genus Sediminibacterium; species Sediminibacterium ginsengisoli_D. Next base: position 5,807 of record CALPSK010000036.1, read on the forward strand.
GAGGAAATGTATTTTTTATTCAACAGAGACCAGGTTTGAATAAAAAATATTTCAATATTATAAAATTTAAAACAATGAAAGGAGAATTTGGATCTCCTTTGACTGACGAAGAAAGACTCACAAAGGTTGGCAAATTTGTAAGATCAGCTTCAATTGATGAAATATTACAACTAATCAATGTTTTAAAAGGAGAAATGAGTTTAGTTGGACCAAGACCACTGCTTATTAAATATTTGAGCAGATATAGTGAGGAACAAGCTAAGAGGCACAATGTTAAACCTGGTATTACAGGTTGGGCTCAAGTGAATGGTCGCAATGCAATTAGTTGGGAACAGAAATTTAAATATGATTGCGAATATGTAGAAAAACAGTCATTTAAACTTGATTTTATAATTCTTTTCAAAACTTTAATATATGTGTTAAAAAGGAAAGGTATAAATTCTAATGAACAGTTAACTATGCAAGAATTTAAGGGGTAATCATTAACATTTATTTATATAATTATACTTTATAAATTTTTTTAAATACTAATCTATGCCATATTTATTTACTTCTGAAAGTGTATCAGAAGGACATCCAGACAAAGTAGCCGATCAGATTTCTGACGCCTTAATCGATAACTTTTTAGCCTTTGACCCACAGTCAAAAGTAGCTTGTGAAACTTTAGTAACTACTGGTCAAGTAGTTTTAGCAGGCGAAGTAAAATCTAAAGCTTATTTAGATGTACAAACTATTGCGCGTAATGTGATCAAGAAAATTGGTTATACAAAAAGCGAATATATGTTTGAAGCAGATAGTTGCGGTGTATTGTCAGCAATACATGAGCAATCTGCCGATATTAATCAAGGGGTAGATAGAAAGAAAAAAGAAGAGCAAGGTGCTGGTGACCAAGGAATGATGTTTGGTTATGCCACCAACGAAACCGATGACTATATGCCACTAGCTTTAGACTTAGCGCACAAAATTCTAATTGAATTAGCTGCCTTAAGAAGAGAGAACAAGGCTATTAAATATTTACGTCCCGATGCAAAGTCTCAAGTAACTCTTGAGTACAACGATAAAAATCAACCCGTAAGAATTGATGCCATTGTGGTATCTACTCAACATGATGATTTTGATGCAGAAGCAAAAATGTTAGCGAAAATTAAAAAAGATATTGTTGAAATTTTAATTCCGCGTGTAAAAGCAAAGTATAAGAAATACGCTAAGTTGTTTAACAACGACATTAAGTATCATATTAACCCAACAGGTAAGTTTGTAATTGGGGGTCCACATGGTGACACTGGTTTAACAGGCCGTAAAATTATCGTAGATACATACGGTGGTAAAGGTGCACACGGTGGTGGAGCCTTCTCTGGTAAAGATCCTAGTAAGGTTGACCGCTCTGCTGCTTATGCAACTCGTCATATTGCGAAGAACTTAGTAGCTGCTGGTGTAGCTTCTGAAGTATTGGTACAAGTTTCTTACGCCATTGGTGTAGCGAAACCTACTTCTATTAACGTAAACACTTACGGTACGGCGAAAGTAAAATTAAACGATGGTCAAATTGGTAAGTTAGTAGAATCTATTTTTGATTTACGTCCTTACTTTATTGAGCAAAGATTAAAATTAAGAACTCCAATGTATAGTGAAACTGCTGCTTACGGACATATGGGTCGTAAGAACGAAAC
>CALPSK010000037.1 GCA_943326215.1 Sediminibacterium ginsengisoli
AGAAACTACTATTTGATCTATACCAAACCAATCGGCTGTTCTAATAATGGTACCTAAATTTCCAGGGTCCTGTATGCCATCTAATAATAAAGTCAATTTTCCATTATACACCAAGGGCTGCTCCTCTCTCTTTTTTTCAACAATGGCCATGACCTTATTGGGTGTTTGCAGTAGGCTTAATCGCCCTAGCATAATCTCATCTACTTCCACGACTTCTGCAGGCAATGCGCCTTGTGCTTGAATCCAGTCAGGCAGGGCAATAATTTTACGAATGACCCAATGAGAAGCCAATAATTCCTCTAACATCTTAGGCCCTTCTACAATAAACACAGATTCTTCCGCCCAATGTTTTTTATGGGCAAAAGATTGAATATATTTGAGCTCACTATTACTTATCATTTACATGCAATTACGGAAGCTTAAAAATATTAGTTTCTTCTCAAGATTTTACCTTCTTGGTCTTTTATTTTTATTAAATGCATGCGCAGACATTAAAAAAGCAGTAATTCATGACTATCCCAAGCAATTAAGCTTTGTCTATGATAATAAAGTAGTTATTAAGGATGCGGGCAAAAATATAGAGGCACAAGCACTTTCTAATGAATTAGCCAATTACTGGGACGATAGTGCGAAAGCAAAGCAAGTTCGCCAATTTGGATTTTTTAATACCATTTTACAACCTATTCGACTACAGGAAGATAAATTGGAACCTTCTATCCAGTTTATGAAAAACTATTTAGCCACCAAGGGTTATAATCATCCTGTATTAACCCCCTATGTAAAAGTAGATACCGTTAATAATGAATGGAGGGCACGCCTTACCATGGAAATTCTTTTGAATAAAAAAACCCTAATTGATTCTGTGGTATACGAATTAAGTGATTCCTTATTGCAATCTATCGCCATTAAGAACACTAGTTTTGCCTATGTAAAAAAGGGAATGGCTTATTCCAACGAATCCATTAATAATGAATTAGACCGACTAGTTGAATTGTTTAGAGCCAATGGATATTATTATTTTACGAAAGAAAAAATATTTGTAGAAGTAGATACACTGAACCAAGGCTTAATGGAATTGAATTTGGACCCCTTGGATCAAATGAATCAAGTATTACTTGCACAAAAAACCAATAACGACTACCCAGTTTGGAAACTAAGTTTTCAGTTACGTTCTACCAGTGGCAGTGAATTCAAGACTTATCCTGTCGGTCAACAAATTTTTTATTCCGATTTAAAATTAGCAGACAACCCTGATTCTGTTTTAGCAAAAGGCTTGCCTCAAAAAGAAGCATATAAAAATATTATACAAACCTATACTGAGTATAAATTCAAGTCTCCTTTATTTGAAGAACAGTCTATCATTAAAAAGGGGGATCTCTTTAATGAAAATTTATATTACCAAACCCTGAACAACTTTAGTAGCCTTGGTGCCTGGCAACAAGTTGATGCTAGAACAACCCTGCAAAACGACAGTATATACTTGCATTATTTCCTAACGCCTGCTTTAAGGCATAGTTTTAATTTTGATGTTGAAGGCAGTAGAAATAATTCCCAGCTAGTGGCAGGTAATTTATTAGGACTTTCCACTAGCGTTACTTTTAGAGATAGAAATGTGCGTAAAAAAACCATCTCTTCCATTAGTAGTGCAAGAACTGGGGTTGAATTAAACGTTAATAATGGCAATGATAATTTAGCACAAACTTTATTATTTAATGTTGGCCATACTTATAGCTTTCCGAGCCTTATCATTCCTTTTGTTCCTAAAAAAGTAAGCTACCCTAACCAAAACAGGTCCACACTTTCTATTAACGGGGCCTATATTGATAGATTAGATTATTATAAACTAAAATCTTTTACAACTAATTGGGGCTATGAATTAAAGAAAAATAGAAATGGCGAAGAAAACACTTGGACTTATAAGCCTATTAATGTAGAGCTTTACCACCTCAATAAGTTTTCTAAACTAGATAGCTTATTAATATTAAACCCTTTTTTGCGTTCTTCTTTTAATGAGGGTAATGTAATTAGTCAAACCTTTAATTACTTATATACCGGAACTTCTTTAAAAAATCCTAACCAGAATAATTATCTAAGAGTGGGTATTGAAGAAGCAGGTGGGCTAACGGGCTTAATACCTGGTGCTGCTTCTCGTATTTACAGATATATTAAAGCAGAACTTGAATTAAGAAAATTATATAAATATCAAAACACCGAACTCGCATGGCGTTTTATGGGAGGTTGGGGTAATAATTATAGCAATGATCCTGTATTAAAAGGACAACTTCCCTTCTTCAAACAATTCACCGCAGGTGGCCCTTATAGCATGCGTGCCTGGGGCTTAAGACAATTGGGTTTAGGTAGTTCTCAGTTTTATGATACAAGTTCAAGAAGTCAAAGCTTTGATAGATTTGGTGATTTACAATTAGAAACCAACTTGGAATATCGTTTCCCTTTATTCCAATGGGGCTCTTATAAAATAGGTTCCGCTGTATTTACAGATATTGGTAATATTTGGAATATTAGAGGCACTGAATTAGATCCAGCTGCAGGTTTCAAATTCGATAAATTATATAAGGACCTTGCGGTAGCTCTAGGTACTGGCCTTAGAATGGACTTTAATTATTTTATAATTAGAATAGACTATGCCCTTAAAATGAAAGACCCTACTCGTTTACAAAATGATGGCTGGTTGGATATTCGAAATTTAAAATGGGCAGAAGTAAAACCCAATGGCGTTAAAGTAAATAATTACGCTTTGCAATTTGGTATTGGACTACCTTTCTAATATTTCCTTTCAATATTATATTTCAATATTTTCCTTTCAATAATATATTTCAATATTACCCTTCTAATAAAGTATTTACTTCTCCTTCAATATCCTGCCAAAATTTGGCATCCTCTACATTAAATTCTCCAATGCGCGTTCTTCTAAGTGAACTCATATAGGCACCTACCTCTAAGGCTTCACCAAAATCTTTGACTAAACTTCTTATGTAGGTTCCAGTGGAACAAACTACTTTAAATTCAATAGTAGGTAGTTCTATCTTGGTAATTTCAAAACTTTCTATGTTTACTTTTCTAGGATCTACTTTTACTTCAATGCCTAGTCTTGCAGATTCGTATAATCTTCTGCCATCTTTTTTTATGGCTGAATGCTGCGGAGGCATTTGAAAAATTTCACCTATAAACGGAAGGGTTGCTTTTTGAATGAGTTCATTTGTTAAAGCATCTGTGCTTTTAAAATTTTCTGGCTCTGATTCTAAATCGTAGGTAGGTGTAATCGCACCCAAAACCATGGTGCCAGTATATTCTTTTTGCATACCCATATAGGCGTCTATTGACTTGGTATACTTACCCGTACAAACTATAAGCAGCCCCGTGGCTAAGGGATCCAAGGTACCTGCATGCCCAACTTTTATAACCCTGGTTAAGTTGCGTACTTTTTTTACAATATCAAAAGAAGTCCAACCAATGGGTTTATCTATTAACAATACCTTGCCTTCTAAAAAAGGCATAAGTGCATCGGGTATTGGTTTTTGTTTCATTGAGTTTGAAAACTTTTTAGAGAAATTTTTTAGGGAAACTAATTAGATAAATTATTTAGGGAAACTTACATTAATAAGCCCTTGCAAATAAAACACGTTGTGTAGATGCATTGCCTGTTAAAACACATTTTCCATCTTCTAATGGATTATCTAGAGGTATACAACGAATAGTGGCCTTTGCTAATTCTTTAATTTTATCTTCTGTTTCAGCAGTACCATCCCAATGTGCAGAAATAAATCCACCCTTGGTATCTAATACCTGCATAAACTCTTCCCAAGTTTCTACTTTGGTAATATGTTCGTCGCGGTATTTTTTAGCACGCTCAAATAAATTATTTTGTATTTCAACTAATAAATTTTCTACCGTTTGCGTTAAACCTTCCATGGCCACAGCAGCTTTTTCTTTCGTATCACGACGCGCTAATTCAACTTGCTTGTTTTCTAAATCACGTGCACCAATGGCAATTCTAATAGGCACCCCTTTTAATTCGTATTCTGCAAACTTCCATCCTGGTCTTGCATGATCTGAGTTATCGTACTTCACTCTAATACCCGCAGCCTTAAAGGATTTCACCATCTCGCTCACTTTTTCATCCAATACTTGCTTTTGTTCTTCCCCTTTATAAATAGGCACAATTACTACTTGAATAGGCGCAATGCGAGGAGGTAATACTAAACCTTCATCATCGCTATGTGTCATTACCAGACCACCAATTAATCTTGTACTCACACCCCAACTGGTAGCCCAAACGTATTCTTGTTTATTATTCTGATCGCTAAATTTAACATCAAATGCTTTCGCAAAATTTTGTCCTAAGAAATGGGATGTGCCTGCTTGTAATGCTTTTCCATCCTGCATTAAGGCTTCGATACAATAGGTATCCTCTGCACCTGCAAAACGCTCATTGGCTGTTTTCACTCCTTTTAATACAGGTACTGCCATCCAATTTTCAACGAAGTCGGCATATACATTCAACATTTGTTTTGTTTCTGCAATCGCTTCCACCGCAGTAGCATGCGCGGTATGTCCTTCCTGCCATAAAAATTCTGCAGTGCGTAAAAATAAACGTGTACGCATTTCCCATCTTACTACATTCGCCCATTGATTGACTAAAATGGGTAAATCACGATAAGACTGAATCCAAGTTTTATAAGTATTCCAAATAATGGCTTCGCTAGTTGGACGAACAATTAATTCTTCTTCTAATTTAGCTTCCGGGTCAACCATTAATTTTCCTTTATTATTTGGATCGGCAATTAATCGGTAATGGGTAACTACTGCGCATTCTTTCGCAAAACCTTCGGCATTTTTCTCTTCGGCCTCAAAAAGTGATTTAGGCACAAACAAAGGGAAGTAGGCATTTTGGTGACCGGTATCCTTGAACATTTTGTCTAAGACATCGCGCATATTTTCCCATAAAGCATAACCATAAGGCTTAATGACCATACATCCCCTAACTGCACTATAGTCAGCTAGCTCGCCTTTAATAACTAGGTCATTATACCATTGTGAATAATCCTGGGCCCTTGTAGTTAGTTCCTTTGCCATCGTAAAAATCTTAACAATTTATATAGTAATAAATTCAAGTACGAAAAACGCTCTATATTTTATTTTTCAGTACCTTTATACTAGCAAATGTATGCTAATTAAGGGGCATATAAAAACCTAAAACTTACGAATATGAACACGCAAAAAACTAACACTTATTTAAGGCTAATAGCCATAGGCATAGTGGCTTTTAGTTTTTTTGGTACTAGCTGTACAAGTTTACAACAAAGCACAGCTGTTGCTACCGATGATTTATACTATACCCCTAACAAGAAAGTTGTAAGTGCAGAAAAATTAGCAGCCATTGAAAAAGAAGAAAATGGAATGGCTCAAGATGAAGAATATCAAGAATATCAAAACTATCAAGACGACCGTTATTTAAGATTAAAAGTGGCCAACAGAAACCGCTGGTCAACTATTGACGATTTCAATTATTGGAATAATCCAAGTTTCATCAATATGAGATATGGCCTTGGCTGGGGAGGTGGATTTGGTGGATGGGGTGGCGGTTTTGGTGGTTGGGGCGGTGGATTTGGTGGCTGGGGTTTTGATCCTTACTGGGGTGGATTTGGCGGCTGGGGTTTTGATCCTTTCTGGGGAGGCGGTTTCGGTGGCTGGGGAGGTGGATTTGGTGGATGGGGAGGCGGTTTCGGTGGATTTGGTGGTTGGGGCGGATTCGGTTATGGTGGATTCGGTTTTGGCGGATGGGGCGGATATGGTGGATGGGGTTTTGATCCTTTCTGGGGTGGTGGTTTTGGTTACGGTGGATGGAACCCTTATTTCGCAGGCTATTATCACCCTTATGGTGGAATATATAATGGCGCCGGTGTCTTTGCAAATAATGGAGGAAGACCTTATCAATCACCAAGCGCTGTAAGATCAAGCCCTTCTGCAATTAATGCTTATAGAAATAACCGTGGTTATAATAATACCAATAATAGTGTAAACACCACAACAGGTAATACAAGATATACTAGCAACCCAACATTGAATAGCAATTTTGGAAATTTAATGAAGCGTGTTGTTACGAATAATAGTAATACTAATTATGCTAATAGTTATGATCGTCCGGCTCGTTATTTTTCTAATAACAATAACTACAATGGCGGCAATCAAAATCAAAGCAATAATAATAAAACAAGTTTCCAAAGCAATAGCAATAATAGTGGCAATAGCAATGCGGGTGGAAGAAGTGGTGGTTTTAATAGCGCTGGTAGCTCTGCTGGAAGCCCACGTGCTTCAAGAATTCCATAGGCCAATGCTGTTATCTAGTATTTTTTAAAGTAAGTTGTAGAGGTAAGTTTTTTAAAATCAAAGTGTCAATTATGAAGAAATTATTTTTTTTAATATTAATGGGGTCTAGTTTAACCATGTATGCACAAGAACCTGAAGATGGGCTTCGCCTTTCTTGGTTTGCACCCAATGGAACGGCTAGAAGTAATGCCTTAGGTGGGGCCATGGGTTCTTTAGGAGGTGATTTATCTTCTAATCATATTAACCCAGCAGGATTAGGCTTCTATAAGTCAAGTGAATTATTGTTAACACCTAAGTACTTAGTGCAAACAAATAATTTCACTTACAGAGGAACAAGTTCTTCAAATACAAACTCAAGATCTAATTTTGGATCAGTGGGTATGGTTTTTGCAGATGGACAAAAAAGAAACAATTGGACTAGCACTGCTTTCTCTATTACTTATAACCAAATAGCAAATTATAATAACCACTCTAGTTTTGGTGGTAAAAATAATTTCAGCAGTTTATCTGAAAAATATTTAGAAGAATTAGTGGGCGACCAGGCCGATACTAGTGCCGCTCTAAGTAATTATATTTTTGGAAGCTCCCTTGCTTTTAGAACTTATTTAGTAGATACTTCTCTTGATGCAAGAGGTAATGTTAATGGCTACCAAAGTTTAGTACCTATAACTACTGGTATTAACCAGTCCTATGATGCAATTACTACTGGGAGCTATGACGAACTTGCTTTTGGTTGGGGCGGTAATATGGAAGATAAATTATACCTAGGAGCAAGTATAGTCTTGCCTATGATTAACTATACCAAAAGCCTAACTTATTCTGAAGCAGATGCTACTTCTAACCCCAATAATGATTTTGCAGGCTTTGTATTAGATGAATATTTCTCTTCAAGAGGTTGGGGCTTGGGTGCCAAATTAGGTATCATTTATAAGCCTGAGGCTTTTTTAAGAGTGGGCTTTACTTTGCATACGCCTCAAGTCATTTCATTTAGAGATCAAATGAGCGTGAGTATGACAACCAATACTGAAAAGTATGCAGGTACCCTATCGGCTAG
>CALPSK010000038.1 GCA_943326215.1 Sediminibacterium ginsengisoli
GGCATCTCAGGTCGCATTCCAATTATTGCTAGTGGCGGTATTTTTACCGGAGCCGATGCACAATCAAAAATAAATGCAGGCGCTTCCTTAGTTCAAATTTGGACAGGATTTATTTATGAAGGTCCCATGATTGTAAAAAATATCTGTCAACATCTAAGCGCCCATAAATAATTATGATCACTATCCAAAGTTTTTGCTTTAGCGCTTTTCAAGAAAATACTTATGTTTTATATAATGAGTTAAAGGAAGCTATTATTATTGATCCAGGTTGCTATACCCGCATAGAAGAAAAAATATTATCTGATTTTATTCGTAAAGAAAATTTAAAGCCCACCCTATTATTAAATACACATTGTCATTTGGACCATGTCTTTGGTAATAATTATGTGAGTGAAACCTATGGACTGACAGCCCACATTCATCCCAATGAACAAATTGTATTAGACCGTTTACCTGAGGCTGCTGCTAAATGGGGGGCTCCTACGGATGCCTACAAAGGATCCATTCAATATATTCAAGAAGGTGAAATCATTCCGTTCGGCAGCGACTCATTCAAGGTATTACTAACCCCCGGCCATTCCCCAGGTAGTGTTTGTTTCTATCACATCGAACAAGATTTTATGATTGGTGGAGACCTTATTTTTAAAGATGGCGTGGGTCGAACCGACTTGCCAGGGGCCAACCCCTTGGATTTAATAAAAAGTATTCGCGAACAAATATTTCCTTTGCCTGATTCACTTACTATATATTCAGGCCATGGTCCTGAAACTACTTGGGGCAGAGAAAAAGAACATAACCCCTATATTAAATATATAAGTAGTCAATCTTAACCTATAAATAGTAGTTAGTTAACAATTTGATAATGTAAACCCCTTTGATAGATCTGACATATAAAGGGTAATTTTACAACAAGATTATGGAAGCACCTATAAAAATATTGATTGCAGACGACGAGCCAGATATTATTGAAATTATCAGCTTTCATTTAAATAAGTTGGGCTATGAAGTAGCCACTGCCAAAGACGGTAGTGAAGCCATTGAAAAAGCAAACTCCTTTGCACCAGACTGTATTATTTTAGATGTAATGATGCCCAAGAGAACTGGCTTTGAGGTTTGTGAATATTTAAGAAGTCAAAAACAATTCGACAAAACACTTATTGTTCTACTTACTGCTTTAAACGACGAGGCTTCGCATATTAAAGGATTAGAATTAGGAGGAGATGATTTTATTAGTAAACCCATTAGCCCTAAAGTTTTAGTAAGTAGAATTACTGCTTTATTTAGAAGATTACAACCTACAGAATCAGATAAAAAAATTATTACTGCTGGAGATTTAATGATTGACATAAGCCAATATAAGACAGTCTTAAAAGGAGTCACGCATGTACTTGCCAAAAAAGAATTTGAACTATTATACTTATTAGCCGCACAACCTGGTCGCGTTTTTTTAAGAGGTGAGATTTTATCTCAGGTATGGGGCAACGATGTGATTGTGGGAGACCGCACCATTGATGTACACGTTAGAAAAATTAGAGCCAAATTAGGTATCGACTGTATCACTACCGTAAAAGGGGTGGGCTACAAATTCGATTATTAGATCAATTTATTAAATCGATTAATTAAATCAATTATTAGGAAGATTTAATACCTTCATACTGCCTCTTTGAAGGAGGTTCTGTTTACATGTTTAAAGAAAAGAACTTATCGCCCAAACAATTGGCGGCACTCACTGCGCTACTGATCGCTACCTTAATAGCATTAAGCATTTTCATGCTTTTTTCGAATCTAAAATTGTGCATTACTTATTTTATTGTAAGCTTTATTAGTATCTATTTTTTAATGGGTCAGCTTTTAGAATATTTTATTTATCGTAAAATAAAATTAATCTATAAACTTATTTCTCAAACCAAGGCGAGTAAAAGAGAAGAAGCTTATCAAAAATATGTACTGCCTAGAAAAGGTATTGACGATGTAAGAGAAGATGTAGAAGAATGGGCGGCCCAAAAAGCAAAAGAAATTCAAGACTTGCAATCCAACGAAGCTTTTAGAAAAGAATTTTTACAAAATTTATCGCACGAAATTAAAACACCCATATTCGCCATTCAGGGTTATTTAGAATTATTAGGTGACGGTGCCATGGACGAACCCGTTATTGGCAAAAAATTTGTACAACAAGCACAGTCAAATGTGCAAAGGCTAGTTCAATTGTTAAGCGATGTTGATGCAATCACCAATTTAGAAATTAATAAAGATCCTATCTTAAAACAGTCTTTTATTATTCAAGATATTATTTTAGAAGCAGTGAATAACTTAAGTGTGAAATGGATTAAAAAAAATATTCAATTTCAATTTAAAAAAGGATCAGAAACACCCACTTCTGTATTTGCAGATAAAAATAAAATTTATCAAGTACTAGTGAATATTTTATCGAACGCGGCTAAGTATGGTAAAATAGATGGCCAAATTACGGCAAGTGTTTATAAAATGGAGGACCAAAAAATACTCATTGAAATAAGTGATGATGGAACGGGTATTGCAGAAGAACATTTACCCCGTTTATTTGAAAGATTTTACCGAACCGATGATGCAAGAGCCCGTGAAATTGGAGGCACCGGCTTAGGTCTTGCAATTTGCAAGCATATAGTGGAGGCACATGGAGAAACCATTCATGTAAGAAGCGCGGTGAATGTAGGCACCACGCTAGGATTTACCCTAGCAAGCAAAGCATAATTTTCGTTACTTTTGTTGCAAATAATTTTCAATGCAAACTATTCTTGTTACAGGCGGGACTGGCTATATTGGCGCTCATACCATTGTGGATTTAATAGAAAATGGATTTGAGGTCATCTCTGCCGATAATTTATCAAGATCATCTGCCAATTCTTTAAAAGGCATTGAAAAAATTACAGGAAAAAAAATTAAAAATTACGAGATTGATTTAACCGATAAAAAAGCGGCTGAGCAAATTTTTATCCAGCATAAAAACATTACAGGCATTATACATTTTGCAGCTTATAAAGCGGTAGGTGAATCGGTTGAAATGCCACTTGAGTATTATCAAAATAATATTAGCTCTTTAATTAACCTTTTGCAATTAGCAGTTCAGTACCAAGCCAAGCATTTTATTTTTTCTTCTTCTTGTACTGTCTATGGCAATCCAGACAGCATTCCGGTAACAGAACAAACGCCTTTAAAAACAGCAGCCTCCCCTTATGGAGCGACTAAACAAATGGGGGAAACTATCGTGCACGATACCGCAGTGGCGCATCCACTTTCTGCTATACTACTTCGTTATTTTAATCCGGTAGGTGCTCATCCTTCCATTGCTATTGGTGAATTACCTATTGGTCGTCCACAAAACTTAGTGCCCGCCATTACACAAACTGCTATTGGAAAATTACCAAAGATGCAAGTGCATGGAAACGATTACGATACCCGTGATGGTAGTTGTATTCGTGACTATATTCATGTTTGTGATATCGCACACGCACATACTTTAGCTTTACAACATTCTATCAAAGAGAATAAACTAAATCACTGCGATATATTTAATTTAGGAACAGGCAATGGCATATCTGTACTAGAAGCCATTGAAGCTTTTGAAAAAGTATCGGGTGTGAAATTAAATTACGAGATTGGACCAAGAAGAGCAGGTGATATTGTTGCTATTTATGCCAACAATGACTACGCCGTTCAAAAACTAGGCTGGCATTGTCAATTTGATTTAAATGAAATGATGCGCACGGCTTGGGAATGGGAAAAAACGATTGCAGGGAAATAATTATTTCGAATTATTGCTTCACTAACATCTTCTCTGCATTCTCTGCTACTTGAAGCGCTTCAATAAATTCTTCTATCTCTCCATTAATAACGGCGTCTAAATTATAAGAAGTAACCCCTACGCGGTGGTCTGTGACTCTACCTTGTGGCCAATTGTAAGTTCTAATTTTAGCACTTCTATCTCCAGTACTTACCAATGTTTTACGATGTCTTGAAATTTCATCTTCTTGTTTACGCACTTGTTCTTCAAATAATTTGGTACGCATCATAGTCATGGCCTTTTCTCTATTACCTAATTGAGAACGCTCTGTTTGACAAATAATAACGGTACCTGTGGGTATATGCGTTAACATTACTTTAGTCTCTACCTTGTTAACGTTTTGTCCACCCGCGCCACCACTTCGTGAAGTTTCCATTTTTACGTCCGCTGGGTTCAATACAAAATCTACTTCTTCTGCTTCAGGCATCACGGCCACGGTGGCTGCTGAAGTATGCACCCTACCCTGCGTTTCAGTAGAAGGTACACGTTGCACACGGTGCACGCCACTTTCAAATTTCATAGTACCATATACATCTTCTCCCACTACTTCTAATATGACTTCTTTATATCCACCCACTGAACCTTCACTCTCACTAACTAGTGCTACTTTCCATCCTTTTTTCTGACAATACCTTGTGTACATGGTAAGTAAATCACCTACAAATAAACTGGCTTCATCACCACCTGTACCTGCCCTTAATTCAATAATGGCATTCTTGTCATCCTGCGGATCCTTAGGTATTAATAATTTTGTTAAATCTTTTTCAAGCGTTTCTTTTTCTGCATCTAAGCCTGGCATTTCCATTTTTGCCAATTCTCTCATTTCTGCATCATCCCCATTCAAAGTTTCTTTGGCAAACTTATGCTCTTCCAAGACCTTCATATAACGCTCATAAGGTATAATGATCTTTTCCAAGGAACGGTATTCCTTGCTCATTTTACCAAATTCTGATTGGTTATTGATGATCTCTGGATTGGTCAAAGCCACGCCCACTTGCTGGAATCTTGCTTTTATGGCTTCTAATTTGTCTAACATAGTCGGTTTTCTGTGCGCAAAAATAGCTATTTTAGTTGTCAATCAAAACAATCCTATACTATGAAATACTTAGTAGCCCTTTTTTTGCTTATTTCAGGCGGCGCCAATGCCCAAGCCATTCACTATAAATCAATCTTGGTAGACACACATAACGATTGTATCACTGCATGTATCGAGAAAAAAGTAAGTCTGGACCAAGACCTTACAGGCATCAACCACTCCGATTTAAAGCGAATGAAAACAGGCGGATTGGACTACCAATTATTTTCAGTTTGGTGCGATGGCGAAAAAGCCAACCCTTATGCTTGGGCTATGAGATCGATGGATACCTTAGAGGCAGTAGCTAACCGTAACCCTGACAAAATTGTGATAGCGAAAAATTGGAAGCAAATTCAAAAAGCTTTGAAAGAAAATAAAATTGTGGCACAGTATGGAGTGGAAGGTGGTCATATGATAGAAGATAATATTGATAGACTAGATACTTTTTATAATAGAGGGGTTCGCTACATGACACTTACTTGGAACAACTCCCCTTCTTGGGCTAGTTCTCATACCGCCGAAAAAGATCCTAGCTATACAGGACCCAAGGGCTTGACTAGTTTTGGTAAAGAAATTATTGCACGTATGAATAAGCTAGGAATGATTGTAGATATTTCACATGTTGGGGAAGCCACTTTCTGGGATGCGATTAATACCACTACCAAACCTGTAATTGCTTCACATAGTAATGCCTATACTATTTGTCCAGTTACTAGAAATTTAAAAGATGATCAAATTATGGCGGTAGGAAAAAATGGTGGTGTGATACATTTAAATTTCTTCTCTGGTTTTGTAGATAGTAATTTTAGTAAAAAAGATGCGGCCTTTAGAAATAATCATAAAGCAGAAATAGATTCTTTATTAGCCACTGGCTTGCAACGTGAATATGCATTCACCATGGTCTCTGAAAAATATCCTGTTGAAAGCGAAGCTATCAAACCAGACTTAGAACAACTCATGCAACACTTTGACCATATTGTAAAATTAATTGGCATAGACCATGTAGGTATTGGATCTGACTTCGATGGCATTAACTCTGCACCCAAAGAATTAAAAACTGTTTTAGACTATCCTGCATTTACACAAGCATTAATTGCTCGCGGCTATTCAAATAAAGATGTAGCGAAAGTATTAGGAGGAAACTTTTTACGCGTGTACCGTATTAATAACCCTAATTAAAAAATAAGGATTATTAATACTTTCTCTTATGATTTATTTAAAAAAAGAAGCTTTTTTTAAAAGAGTATAAACAATCCTCAATAGTACATTAATGAAAGTCTCCTATACATGACCTTAAATATGAAAAATATAACTTATTTATTTATTACCATTTGTCTATTAGGAAGTACCAACTTGCTTGCACACTCAGGAGGACACTATCATAAAGGCAACGCTATCCTTTTAAATACATGGAGATTAAAATCGGGCGAGGCAGTAAAAGGAAATTTTTCTTTTACAAAGGATAATAAAATATTTTTAGAACAAGAGGATGGCGTTATAAAGGCTATTCTTATTGCAGATTTAATTACCCAAGACCAGCAACTTGCAAAATTTAAAATTAAAAAATATACAGAACTAAACTATTTTAACACCACTGATATTGAAATTGAAAATTATAATTATTATAAGTATTTACCTCTATGCCTACTTATCTTAATAGCATGTATAGTATATAGCATTAATAAAAATTACATCAAGTCTTATATCTTCCAGTCTAGATTAGGATTAAGTAGTATAAGTATTTTGTTTATTTTTTCTATTTTAATAGCTTGTAGCAAATCTGAGACTACGGCCACCACTATTACAAATAATCCAATCAGCACTCCCATAGTAGTTACTATTGCTAAAACAAATTTCACATTTATCGACTCTGCATTTGCAGCATTTAAACCTAGTATTAGTACTAGCTGGGATGATACCTATTTTTATATTGCATCAACCGGCATACCTAGTCACAATATGATGACTGGAATAACAAATTGGCAACAACAAGTTCCTATTTCACAGCCCTACAATGGAACGAATAGTTGGTCCATCCCTTTACAACCAGTTTATGCCACTATACCATTAAGTACAAAAACAAACTTAATGAAGGGCGCTGTTGCAGTGGCCGTAAATGGGATACCTATTTTTAACGCATTAAATAATAGAGGCGAGGACTCTTATAAAATTGGGGAATTAGATAATTGGGGAGGTCATTGTGGTAAAGGGGATGATTATCATTATCATGCAGCACCTATGCACTTATCTACTTTAAATGGCCTCAAGCCCATTGCATTTGCAGTAGATGGTTTCCCGGTGTATGGATTAAAAGAACCTGATGGAGCAAGTATGATTGCGCTGGATACTTGTCATGGACATAATGGAACAAATGGTGCCTATCATTATCATGGAACAACAGATTACCCTTATGTTATTGGCGCATTAAAAGGTAAGGTTA
>CALPSK010000039.1 GCA_943326215.1 Sediminibacterium ginsengisoli
AAAAATACAGGTACCCCACTAGCTTCTACTACATTAGCTTCATCGGTAAAAGAAGGCTGATAGTTTTGTTCGAAAGCCTTTAATAATATTTCAGACTGAAAAGTTTGAGGGGTTTGTATAAGCATTACATCTTCTCTATTAATTAAATGATGTTTCTCCCCTTCCATAAGACGAATCGTATCGGTGGCAGATACTGCAGGAATAGCAGAGCCTTTTTCTACGGCTTGCTGATAGCATCTTTGCACTAGGGCAGGTGTAAGTAAGCACCTTACTGCATCATGTACAAATACAATAGCGCTTTGAGATACTTTAGTTAAGCCATTTTTAACGGACTGAAAACGAGTATCCCCTCCTGCCACAAAATGAAAAGTATTATTAAACTTATTTTTTTCGATTATTTTTTTTCCCTCAACAATATATACTTCTGGAAGTACTATTACTAATTCAATATCAGAAAAAGCGGCAATAAACTGATCAATGGTATGTAAGAGTATGGCCTTATGTTCAATTTCTAAAAATTGCTTAGGGACCACAGAACCCATTCTCTGACCCGTTCCCCCCGCTACTATAATGGCTATTTTTTTGGAATACATGATGAAGTTTCTTATTTAGCTAACAACTTAATCGCTTCTGCTTCTAAATCTTTTTTATTAATAGGTGCTGTACCTACTAATTCACAAACCATACCTCCTGCAATATTGGAAATCTCAGCAGCTAAAGGCATATTTTTAGTGGCAGCATATACCAAACTTGCCACTGCTATCACTGTATCCCCTGCACCACTTACATCGGCAATAGTACGAATATGAGTAGGAATTAATGCATGCTTATTAGTAGTTTCATAATAAACCCCATGTTCAGACAAAGTAATAAATGAAATTTCATGTCCTAAACTTTCATGAAGCGCTTTATGCACTTGCTGCATGCTTTTTTCATCCACGCTTTCAATAGCTATTTTTAACCCTTCTTTTACCTCTTTTAAATTGGGTTTAAAAATGGTACAACCTTTATAGGCTAAAAAGTTTTTTTGTTTTGGATCAACGGCAGTGGGAATACCCTGGGTCTTGCAATAATCAATAATTGTGGTAATTACCCTTTCCGATAAAACCCCTTTATTATAGTCTTCTATAATAATTAAAGCAGGTTTTTCCTTGTTCACATATTCTATAAAGTTCGATAAGAGCTGGTCTTCTTCTTTAGTATTAATATCATTGGTGTCTTCATGGTCTAAACGCATCATTTGTTGATTACGTCCCATCACCCTTACTTTATTAGTAGTCACACGTGTATCTGTAGCAATAATATAGTTTGTGTTAATGCCTTGCTTTTTTAATAGTTGTTCTAAGTCGGCTCCTTCAGTATCCTTGCCAATAACTGCAAACAAAGTAGTAGGTGCTCCTAAAGAGCATAGGTTTAAAGCTACATTGGCAGCTCCTCCCACTCTTATTTCTTTTCTTTTCAGTGATACAATGGGAACAGGCGCTTCTGGTGAAATACGGTCTACAAGTCCCCACCAATAGGTATCAAGCATAATATCTCCTACCACCCCTATTTTGGTGCTAGATAAACTAGTAAATAACTGCTGTATTTCTTTTGCTTCCATGGATATTAAGCCGCTTTTTGATTACGTAATGCTATATAATACAAAGGTATGCCCATAAGTGTAATTACCAAGCCCCATAAAGAATAGAAAGGCTTCGTGTACACCAAGCCTACGCAAAATACTGTAGCCATTACAATGTAAATAGCAGGTAAAACAGGGTAGCCAAAAGCTTTATAAGGGCGGTGTAAATTGGGTTCTTTTTTTCTTAAGATAAAAATACCAATAATGGTAAGTACATAAAATATAACCACAATAAAAGAAACCATGGTTAATAAGTCTCCGTATTTTCCACTTAAACATAATAAACTTGCCACCAAGGCTTGTATCCATAAACCATAAGCAGGTACTTCATTTTTATTTAAGGTACCCGCTTTCTTGAAAAATAAACCATCCTTCGCCATGGTATAATACACTCTTGAACCTGCAAGAATTAATCCATTATTACATCCGAAAGTAGAAATCATAATCATGACTGCAATAACAATAGTTCCAATGTTTCCAAGTACTGCATTAGCAGCTGTAATAGCGACTCTATCATTTTCAGCAAAGGCCATATCGTTTAAAGGAAGTACATATAAGTACATCAAATTCGCACTAATATAAATTAAGGTCACAATACTAGTTCCTAAAAATAAACTCAAACCAATATTGCGTTGTGGATTTTTAATTTCTCCTGCAATAAAAGTTACATTGTTCCAAGAGTCACTACTAAATATAGAGCCCACCATGGCAGCGGACATGAGTCCAATTAAAGCAGTCCCACCTACTGGTACCCAAGTATTGGTAACGGTACCATCCAAGCCCGTGGTGGCTATATTTTGTTTGGCTGCAAAAGCATTGGTCCAATTAAGATCCCAATAATTATTTTTAGCAAATAAAAACCCCACCACAATTAATCCAAACAAAGAAATGAGTTTGGTAAAAGTAAAAGTGTTTTGTATGATTTTGCCTTCCTTTACTCCTCTTGTATTGGTATAGGTTAAAAATAATATTAAACAAATAGCTAAAATTTGCGCTGCAGATATTTGAACAAAGCCCAGATCGGCAATGATATTGCTTTCTCCTACAGATGGAATTAAATAGGCGGTGAACTTACTAAAGGCTACTGCCACAGCGGCGATGGTAGCTGTTTGTATCACTGAAAAAAAGCTCCAACCAAATAAGAAAGCGACTAAGGGGTTATAGGCTTTTTGTAAATAAACATACTGACCTCCTGCTTTGGGATACATAGCACTTAACTCACCATAACTAACGGCTGCAGTAATGGTCATAAAGCCAGTAATCAACCAAGCAGTAATTAACCAACCTGCACTTCCTACATACCTGGTAATTTCACTACTTACAATGAATATACCAGAACCAATCATACCCCCTGCTACAATCATAGTAGCATCTAAGGCACCTAGCCTTGGTTTAAATTCAGATGTTTCAGCTGTATTAGTTGTTGACATAGTTGTGTGGTTATTAGTGGTATAGTTATTAGTTCTAGCGTTCTTAGTTTAGCGTTATTGGAGTAAGTAAAAAATCCTTCCCGAGGTTCTGGGGAAGGATTTAAGTTAAGTTATTTTTTTGAAATATGTTCCGAATTCAACCCCTTAATAATATCGGATGTGATATCGTAAGCAGTGTCTTTGTAGTACATTAAATCGGAATTGCTTGAAAATATATAGGCAAACTCTTTATTCTTATTATAATTTTCTAAAAAAGTTTCAATCTTCTTTTTAACTTCTTGTAAACGCTTAAAACTTTCTTCTTGTAATTCTTGAGATAATTGTTGCTCTTTATTGGTATAATTTTTTTCTAGCTGAGCCAACTCTTGTTGACGACTTCCAATTTCTGCTTGTGATAAACTACGACCATTTTTTTGCAAGTCTTGGTACTTAGCAGCAAAAGCATTTTTAAGCGATGTTAACTCTTTTGCATTTTCCATATCCTTTACTTGTAAAGAAGATTTTACTTCTTTAAAAAACTCATAACTATTTTGAATAGAGTCAATTTCAAAATAAGCAACCTTGGTACCAGTACCCCCTGCAGCAGAAGCTTTAATAGGCGTAGTTCCACTCGTAAAATGTAGGATGTATAAAATAACTACCGCTACCGCTAAAACACCATTGAAGATCCAATTATTTGATTTCATTTGAAATTTTTAAAATTTAGGAGGATAGAAATTCGCCCATCCTCTACCCTATAAAAGTAGGTAAAATTATAAATCTAGCTATCAAAATAGACATAAAAAAAGCAGGAAAAGTTGCCTAATCCTGCTTTTTAACAAATACTATGCTTACTAATTATTCGTCGTCGTCAAAGCTCATCGCTTCGCGTGTTGTAGCCAATACCTCGTATTCTTCTTTGCTACCAACGATTAATTTTTCGAACTCTTTTTGACCAGTACCTGCTGGGATTAAATGACCTGTAATTACGTTCTCTTTTAATCCTAACATAAAGTCCACTTTACCTTGTATTGCCGCTTGGCTTAACACTTTAGTGGTTTCTTGGAAGGATGCAGCAGAAATCCAGCTTTGAACACCTAATGAAGCCTTAGTGATACCTAATAATACAGGACGAGCAGTAGCTGGTTTTGCATCACGCACTTCCACTACTTTCTTGTCGGCACGTCTTAAGATAGAATTCTCTTCTCTTAATTCACGCACTGTTACAATTTGACCTGCTTTTAGCTTAGCACTTTCACCTTCATCAGTTACTACTTTCTTATCGTAGATACGATCGTTCTCTTCAATAAAATCAAAGCGATCTTCTAAATCTTCTTCTAAGAACTTAGTGTCACCGGCATCAACGATTTCTACCTTCTTCATCATTTGACGCACGATCACTTCAATATGCTTGTCATTAATTTTTACACCTTGTAAACGATATACTTCTTGAATTTCATTCACCACATATTCTTGAACTGCAAATGGACCTCTGATGGCTAAAATATCAGCAGGTGCAATTTGACCGTCAGATAATGGAGAACCTGCTTTAACGAAGTCGCTATCTTGAACCAAGATTTGACGCGTTAAAGGAACCAAGTACTTCTTCACCATACCGTCTTTAGATTCTACAACAATTTCTCTGTTACCACGCTTAATATTACCAAAAGCAACGATACCATCGATTTCACAAACAATCGCAGGGTTACCCGGATTTCTTGCTTCGAATAATTCAGTTACACGTGGTAAACCTCCCGTGATATCTCTTAATTTTCCTAATACTCTTGGAATTTTTACAAGTACATGTCCAGACTTTACTTCTACGCCCTCTTCAATAACGATATGAGAGCCTACTGGTAAGTTGTACATTTTATTGTCCTTGCCACCTTCTAAGATAATAGTAGGAATTTTTGTTTTATCCTTAGATTCAATTACCACTTTTTCACGGTGACCTGTTTGCTCATCCGCTTCATCACGGTAAGTAAATCCTTCGATAATATTTTCAAATTTAATTTTACCATTTTGTTCAGCAACCACTACGTTGTTGAATGGATCCCATGTACAAATAACATCTCCTTTTTTCACTGTTGCGCCATCTTTAACAGCTAACAAAGCACCATAAGGAACGTTATTGGTAATCATTAAACGATCATTCTTCACATCCATAATTCTTACTTCACCTGTACGTCCGATAACTACTTTCACTTTGTTGCCATCGTTATTAATAGTATCTACTGTACGTAAACCATCGAACTGAATTGTACCATCAAACTTAGCGTTCAAGCTAGATTCAACAGAAGAAGATCCAGCAACACCACCTACGTGGAAAGTACGTAATGTTAACTGTGTACCTGGCTCACCAATGGATTGTGCAGCAATAATACCCACTGCATCCCCTTTTTGTGTTACATAACCAGTAGCTAAGTTTCTACCATAGCAGCTTACACAAACACCACGCTTCGATTCGCAAGTTAATACCGAACGAATGTCCACTGTTTCGATGCCTGCATCTTCCATAGCACGTGCTACATCAATCATAATTTCTTCACCCGCTCCTACCATTAATTCATTGGTTAACGGATTGAATACATCATGTAATGAAGTACGACCTTCAATTCTATCTGCTAATGGTTCAATAATATCTTCGTTATCTTTTAATGCACTTGTTGCAATACCACGTAATGTGCCACAATCTTCTTCAGAAATGACCACATCTTGTGATACGTCTACTAAACGACGTGTTAAGTAACCAGCATCCGCAGTTTTTAACGCTGTATCCGCAAGACCCTTACGCGCACCGTGTGTAGAGATAAAGTAATCTAGTACGTTCAATCCACCTTTAAAGTTAGATAAGATGGGGTTTTCAATAACCTCAGATCCTGTGCTACCACTCTTACGAGGTTTAGCCATCAATCCACGAATACCTACTAACTGCTTAACCTGTGTCTTACTACCTCTCGCACCAGAATCCAACATCATGTAAACAGAGTTGAAACCTTGTTTGTCAATCGCCATCTCACGAATTAATGTTTCAGTGATACGCGTATCGACACGGCTCCAGATATCAATTACTTGGTTGTAACGCTCGTTGTTGGTAATTAAACCCATGTTATAGTTTTCCCAAACTTCTTCTACTTCTATTTTTGCGCCATCTAATAATGCTTGTCTTGTTGCAGGAACCACTAAGTCGTTCACGTTGAAAGACAAACCACCACGGAAGGCCATTTTAAATCCTAATGTTTTAATATCATCTAAGAATTTAGCGGTGGTAGGAACGTCAGTGATTTTAATAATATCACCAATAATTTCTCTTAAGCTTTTCTTAGTTAATAATTGATTTACAAAACCTACTGGCTTTGGTGTGTGTTGATTAAACAATACACGACCAACAGTGGTTTCAATTAATTTATTTACCAGAACGCCGTTTTCACGAACATTGGTCTTCACTCTAATATTAGCGTGTAAATCTATTTTGTCTTCGTTGTAAGCAATGATAACCTCGTCTAAATTATAGAACGCTTTACCCTCACCTCTTACGACTAAATCTCCCATAGATTTTTTACCCTTTGTAATATAGTATAAACCTAATACCATGTCCTGAGAAGGAAGGGTGATTGGTGTACCATTTTGTGGGTTCAAAATATTATGAGAAGACAACATTAATAATTGTGCTTCCAAAATAGCCGCATGGCTTAATGGAACGTGCACCGCCATTTGGTCACCATCGAAATCCGCGTTGAAAGATGAGGTAACTAATGGGTGTAATTGAATGGCCTTACCTTCTACCAATTTAGGTTGGAAAGCTTGTATAGATAAACGGTGCAATGTTGGGGCACGATTTAACATTACTGGATGTCCTTTCAATATATTTTCTAAGATATCCCAAATCACAGCTTCTTTTTTATCTACTAATTTCTTGGCAGACTTCACTGTTTTTACAATACCTCTTTCAATTAATTTACGAATAACAAATGGCTTAAATAATTCCGCAGCCATATCTTTTGGTAATCCGCACTCATGCATCTTTAACTCAGGTCCTACTACAATTACAGAACGACCA
>CALPSK010000040.1 GCA_943326215.1 Sediminibacterium ginsengisoli
GAATGTGGCTAGTATGGATGTATTTAGCAGGTTAATGATGGACCGTATTATATTTTTAGGCGAGGGCATCAATGACTATGTAGCCAATATTGTAACCGCTCAATTACTTTTTTTAGAAAGTACCGATCGTACCAAGGATATTCAAATGTATATCAATAGCCCAGGTGGAAGCGTTTATGCAGGCTTAGGCATTTATGATACGATGCAATTTATCAGTCCCGATGTAGCCACTATTTGCACAGGCATGGCGGCAAGCATGGGTGCTATTTTATTATGCGCTGGTGTAGAAGGTAAAAGAACTGCTTTAAAACATAGTAGAATTATGTTGCACCAACCTAGCGGTGCCATAGGAGGACAAGCCTCTGATATAGAAATTACTGCTAGAGAAATTAAGAAGTTAAAACATGAATTGTATGAAGTGATTGCACATCATACACATAAAGATATAGAAACAGTGGCCAAGGATTGCGAACGTGATTTTTGGATGACTGCGGCAGAAGGTAAAGAATATGGATTGGTAGATGAAGTCTTATTAACCAACCCAAGAAAATTAAAAAAATAATAAAACTGTTCAAATACATTTTATGATAGTCAACAAGAGATACTTAATGGAGGAAGAAGAAGAACCTAAAGAAGATAAAAAAGAAGAGGCGGCGCCTAGTTTTTTAAATAAAAAAATGGAGCATCTTTTTTTCGAGAAAAGAGCTATTTATTTATGGGGCCCTGTGGACGACAAGTCGGCTAAGGATATCGTGAATAAACTTATTTTATTAGAAGCAGATAAGCCAGGTGCAGACATAAAATTTTACATTAATAGCCCAGGCGGTGTGGTTACAAGTGGCATGGTTATGTACGATACCATTAAACTAATCAAAAGCCCTGTGCATACCATTTGTATGGGCCTTGCTGCTAGTATGGGTTCTATCTTATTAAGTGCTGGTGAAAAAGGAAAGCGTAGCATTTTCCCGCATGGAGAAGTCATGATACATCAACCAAGTATTGGAGGTTATTTTCAAGCCAATAGTACCGATATTGAAATTCATGCAGAACAAATTCGTAAGACTAAAGAATTAGGTGCTAAAATATTAGCGGAGAATTGCGGTAAAACAGTGGCTCAAATTATGAAAGATTTCGATAGAGATTATTGGATGGACGCTAAAGAAGCGATGGCCTATGGTATCGTAGATAAAATCGCCAAACAACTCTAAATTATGAAAATGGCAAAATCTCAAGCTATACATTGTTCATTTTGCGGCCGCAATCGCGACGAAGTAAAAATTTTAATCGCTGGTCAAGACGGACATATTTGTGAAAACTGTATAGAACATGCGCATGAAATTATTGTCAAAGAGTTTCACCAGAAAAAAGCAGAAGGCAAGGCTGGTACTTTAAAAGTACAAAAGCCAATGGCTATTAAAGCTTTTATGGATCAGTACATTATTGGCCAAGATGAGGCTAAGAAAATATTATGTGTAGCGGTATACAATCACTTCAAGAGAATCAATTTACCTAGTACGAATAAAAATGAAGTAGAGATTGAAAAAAGTAATGTGATCATGATTGGCGAAACAGGTACAGGTAAAACCTTATTAGCTAAAACCATTGCTAAATTATTAAATGTGCCTTTTGCCATTGTAGATGCTACCGTATTTACAGAAGCAGGTTATGTGGGGGAAGATGTTGAAAGTATGTTAACGCGCTTATTACAAAATTGCGATTACGATGTAGAAGCTGCAGAGAGAGGTATTGTATATATAGATGAAATAGATAAAATAGCCCGCAAGGGAGATAACGCTTCTATTACTAGAGATGTAAGTGGAGAAGGGGTTCAACAAGGTTTATTGAAAATGTTAGAAGGTACCGATGTATTAGTACCCCCTCAAGGAGGACGCAAACACCCAGAACAAAAAATGATCAAGGTGGACACTAAGAATATATTATTTATTTGCGGTGGCGCTTTTGATGGCATTGATAAAATTATTGCTAGAAGAATTAACACGAACGCTATTGGATTTAGCGTGAATAAAGATGAGCAAGAATTACAAAGAAAGAATTTACTTCGATTTGTGAATGCGCAGGATATTAAATCCTTTGGTTTAATTCCAGAGTTATTAGGAAGACTTCCTATTATTACGCATTTAGAACCTTTAGATGCTGCTACTTTAAGAAGTATTTTAACAGAACCAAAAAACGCCCTTATCAAACAATACACTCAGCTTTTTGCCATTGAAAAAATAAAATTAAGCATTGAGAATGAAGTGTATGATTTTATTGTGGAGAAGGCCATGGAATATAAGTTAGGTGCTAGAGGCTTAAGAAGTATTTGTGAAAGCTTATTTACCCAAGCCATGTTTGAAATGCCAGGCACAGCAGCTACTGAATTCAATGTAACTATTGACTATGCTAAAAAAATGTTTAATAAGAGTAAGTTAAGTACTTTGAAAGTAGCTTAACTTTAAAATAGCATAATTACAAGATTTTAAATTTTATATAACACCCATAAATATAATTATCATGCAAGAACTAATTGATCGTCTAGTAAAAGAAGCCAACGTAACACCAGAACAAGCAAAGCAATCTATTGAAACCATTGCAGCTTTTGTGAAAGAGAAATTTCCTATGTTAGGTGGTGCGGTAAATCAAATTTTCAAAGCAGCGAAGTAACTATCTGATTTTCATTCACTTATTTGAATAGTGACTTGAAGCATTTCAGCTTGAGCGGCGGTTAAATCAAATAAAATGACCAGCTCTTTCCAGCCAATATGCCCCCCATTCTCTTTTCTAATACGTAAAATTTTCACAATTTCTCTATCTGCAAATATGCCAACTTGCTTCCACTGTTCGAAAGACATTGTACTAGCATTAGGTTTATGATTATTTATTTTACCCAATTTTAAATGAGGTTTTAATAAATAATAATCGGCTTCATTTAATCCGTATACTTTTTTTATTTGAGTCAGTTTTGTAAAGCCCCCAAGATAATTTCTATACTGGATGATATTTTTAATCACCGCCACATTTAATGTTGTTTGCGCCGCCCATAGCTTTTCATCTGAGGTATTTATATCAATGCTCCAATCATCTATATTTTTATTGGTAGATGACAATTTGTTATAGTTAGAAGATGATTTGTTACGATACTGCGTATTTCTTTCTTTATTATGAATAACTACATAAGGTATTAGCTTCTCCACTAATTCTTTTTTGAGCCCATAAAGCTTCGCTATATCTTCCTTATTATAAAACTTACCTCCTTTATTTCTATAACGTAGTAAAGTGGTTACTTGTTTTGGGGGAATGCCTAAACGCAGGGCCTCCATACTATCAATGGTATTGGGGTCGAAATAAAACAGCTTTGTATTTAGGGATATTGTATTTTTATCTACCTTTTTTTTAGCAGGAAAAAAATAACCAATGGCCAAACTACCCAGCAGCAAACAGCCCAGTACCATAACACCCCTTTGTTCTTTTTTAGAAAATACAAAATAGGCTTTCCAGCTATTTTCCATACCTCATTTTTACACTAGTTACTCATTTATTCAAAATAGAATTAGCGTATAAATACTTAAACGAGGATTTAAAAAAAGTAGTATTGATATATAGACTGCTAGTATTAAAATTTATAGACTGCGATTTCAACCACTTGCGTTATGAATAAAACGAATGTACTATTAGATTACTATTATCTCCAGTAAATCTTATATGGACAGCTCTAACCCATCAAAGGCAAGCCTAATACCCGCTGGCAGAATGGCTTCCACCTCGTCGTGCAATCCTATTTGATGACTAAAATGAGTGAAATACACTTTAGGTATATTTAATGTGGCCACCACTTCTAAGGCCTGCTCTAAATTATAATGTGTAGGATGTGTTTGTTTTCTTAGGGCATTTAAAATTAAAACCTTGGAGCCTTTAATTTTCTCCATTTCCGACTCTGCAATAAAATTAGCATCGGTGATATAGGTAAAATCGCCTATTCTAAAACCAAGTACTGGCAATTCTCTATGCATAACATGAATGGGCTTGAATGAAATATCTCCAATAGTAAAATCATCCTTATCAATGGTATGTAAAATCATTTCAGGAAGGCCCGCATCTTTATCTTTTTCAAAAGCATAATAAAAATCTCTCTTGATGGCCACTTGCGTTAATTCATTGGCATAAATAGCCATGGACTTTTGAGAAAAATGATTGAAGGGCCTGATATCATCTAATCCGGCGTAATGGTCTCGATGCGGATGGGTAAAAACTACTGCATCAATTTTAGTAGTGTTGGTCCTAAGCATTTGATATCTGAAATCCGGGGTGGTATCAATTACAACAGTGGTAGTGGCTGAACTTATTTTAATGCTTGTTCTTAATCTTTTATTTTTAGGGTCACTGGAAGTGCATACCTCACAACCACATCCTATTAAAGGGACGCCTGTACTTGTTCCTGATCCTAAAATAGTAATATCGAGCAAACTAAATAATTTATGCCGTCGTTAATTTACGCCGCCGTTTCTTCCTTATTCGCTTCTGTTAATGAAAGCTTTTGTACTTCCGTATAAAGCTTTTGAGAGTCATGGGTTAACTTATCAAATTGAATATCTAAAACTGGTATTAACTCTAATAATGTATTAATTCTTGCCTCTAAATTCAAGAACTTATTCAGCACCACAATTCTTTTAGCTTCTAATAAACACCAACCACTTTGAAAGTTACCACGCTCATAACGGACCACAAATTCCGATTCGCCTAAAATGTCCTCTAATTTGTCTAAAGTTGTTTGGGTCAATTTCATAGTAAGTATTGATTTATAGGATAATACGTAGCCTTACAAAGGTAGTTTTTTGTAGAATTACTGTTTTAAATAAGCGCTAGGAGTTATTCACATTTCGTACCTTTGTGAACACAATTTAACTATGGCTTTTACACACCGAAAAATTATAAACGACCCCGTTCATGGTTTCATTACCATCAACGACCCAGTTATATTTGATCTAATTGCGCATCCTTATTATCAAAGACTAAGAAGGATTCAACAAATGGCATTGGCCCAGTTAGTGTATCCAGGTGCAGTGCATACCCGACTTCATCATTCTTTAGGCGCTTATCATTTAATGTGTATTGCCATTGCTGAACTAAGAGACAAAGGCATTGAGATTACCAACGAAGAAGCGCAAGCAGCCAAAGCAGCTATTTTATTACATGATATTGGACACGGCCCTTTCTCACATGCACTTGAAAATGTTTTATTAAAAGGCGTAAGTCATGAGGACCTCTCTTTATTAATCATGCAAAAATTAAATGAAGGAGAAAATTTAAAAGGTAAATTAGATTTAGCCATTCAAATTTTTACCAATCAATATCCTAAAAAGTTTTTACATCAATTAATAAGTGGGCAATTAGACGTGGACCGTCTTGACTATCTTTCTCGTGATAGTTTTTTCACAGGCGTGAGTGAAGGCGTGGTTGGGTATGAAAGAATTTTAAAAATGCTAACTGTTCATAACAATGAATTAGTAGTAGAAGAAAAAGGTATTAATAGTGTAGAAAAGTTTCTTTTATCAAGACGCTTAATGTACTGGCAGGTATACCAACATAAAACCGTAGTAGCTTCTGAGAATATGTTGGTTAAAATTGTAGAACGCGCTCAATATTTATACCAACAAAACGACCAAGGTGTTAAAATCTCTGAGGTATTGGATTATTTCTTAGGAGAATTTAGCGGAAAGTTGAGTGAAATTAATCTAGACTTTTATTGCCAACTAGATGATACCGATATTTTATTTGCTATCAAAAAGTGGCAGCACCATAGCGACCCTGTTTTATCTTTACTATGTAAAAGGCTAATGATTAGAAAAGGCTTTAAATGCACTATGCAATCTAATGCCATTTCAAAGGACCAATGGGAAACCGCTATTGCCCAAACGAAGGCAGCCTTCCCTTTAAGTGATGAAGACTTATCTTATTTATGTTTTAAAGGAACCGCCTCGAATACATTGTATAAAGATGATGTAGAAACCATTAAAATATTACTTAAAACTGGAGAGGTAAGCAGTATTTCTAAAATACAAGACACCATCATTAATGAAAGTCTTTCAGCACCCGTTAAAAAATTTTACATTTGCTTATTAAAGGCATAACCCCCCTCATTTAAATTATACCCTATGCTTTCATTTACCGCCCAACAGATTGCTTTACTAATTCAAGGAAAAATTGAAGGAGACGCGACTGCCGTGGTAAGAAATTTCGGTAAAATTGAATCGGCCATGCCTGGGGAAATATCTTTTTTAGCCAATCCTAAATACGAAGACTTCATATACAGCACGAAAGCTTCTGTTATTATCGTCAATGAATCTTTGGTCTTGAAAAAACAAGTAGCTGCAACACTTCTTAGAGTACCCGATGCCTATGCTGCTTTTGCTACTTTATTAACGAAGTACCAAGAAATGAAAAATGAAAATTTAGTAGGCATTCAATCTCCTTCTTTTATTGCAAGCACTGCTAAGCTTGGTGAGCATAATTTTGTAGCGGCCTTTGCCTACATTGGCGAAAATGTACAAACAGGAAAGCAAGTAAAAATATTTCCAAACGCAGTCATTGGTGAAAATGTAATTATAGGAAATAATGTAACCATACATGCGGGTGTTATTATTTATTCAGATTGTATATTAGGTAATAATATT
The DNA here is from genome assembly GCA_943326215.1 of Sediminibacterium ginsengisoli. Lineage (GTDB taxonomy): Bacteria > Bacteroidota > Bacteroidia > Chitinophagales > Chitinophagaceae > Sediminibacterium > Sediminibacterium ginsengisoli_D. The sequence continues at coordinate 6,672 of CALPSK010000040.1, forward strand.
ACTATTCATTCAGGTTCTATAATTGGTAGCGATGGATTTGGGTTTGCGCCAAAAGCAGATGGAACTTATCAAAAAATTCCACAGTTAGGCAATGTGATTATTGAAGACGATGTTGAAATTGGATCCAATACCACTATTGATAGAGCTACCATTGGTTCGACCATTATTAAAAAAGGCGTGAAGATTGACAACTTAATCCAAATTGCACACAACGTTGAAATAGGAGAAAATACGGTTATTGCTGCGCAAGTGGGCATTAGCGGAAGCACCAAGATTGGAAAAGGGGTAATGATGGGTGGCCAGTCTGGCACCATTGGACATATAGTCATTGCTGACGGTATAAAA
>CALPSK010000041.1 GCA_943326215.1 Sediminibacterium ginsengisoli
GCACCTGTTGCAAAGCGCTTGTATATTGCGCTAGCTGGTTCTACTTCATCAATAGAAATAGAGGGGCGTGTTGGTTTAAAATCAAATAAGCCTCTTAGGGTGCAAGCTTTCTCCGTTTGATCATTGACTAGCTTTGAATATTTTTTAAAGCTAGGATAATCATTCATTTTAGTAGAGTGCTGTAATAAATGAATGGTTTGTGGATTGAATAAATGAAATTCACCACGACGCTTCCACTGATACACCCCGCCTTCTGTTAGTCGGTCCACTGGAGAAGATTTTTTAGCAAAGGCTAAATCATGTTTGGCTAAAATTTCTTTAGCAATTTCATCTAAGCCCATTCCATCTATTCTAGAAGTAACACCGGTAAAATGACGATTCACTACTTCTTTATTAATACCAATAATTTCAAATATTTGAGCACCTTGATAAGATTGTAAAGTAGAGATACCCATTTTAGAGAATACTTTATACAATCCTTCATTCACCGCTTTAATATAATTCTTCTTTAATTTTTCTGAGTCGTATTCCGATTTTATTTTATCGTGCAATTTCATATCACGAATAGTAGAGAGTGCCATATAAGGGTTAATGGCAGTGGCTCCAAAACCTATCAAACATGCATAATGGTGCACTTCCCAAACATCACCTCCTTCCACGATAATACCTACTTTACCTCTTAAACCTTTTCTAATTAAATGATGATGCACACTCGCACAAGCAAGAAGTGTGGGAATGGCAGCATGTTCAGAGTCGATAGAACGGTCGGTTAAAACAATAACTTCAAATCCATCTTCCACGGCGTCTACTGCATAGCGGCATAAACGATCTAATCCTTTTTTCAAAGAACCTTCTTTACCATCTGCTCTGAAATAACATTGTAAAGTTTTGGCTTGGAATACCCCTGTATCAATACTTCTAATTTTCTCTAATTCATGGTTGTTTAAAATAGGATGTTTTAAAGCAACGCAGTGACTTGCCATCGGATCCTCTGTTAATAAATTTCCTTGGCTTCCCACAAAAGTGGCCAGAGACATGACCATTCTTTCACGAATAGGATCGATAGGCGGGTTAGTTACTTGAGCAAACAATTGCTTGAAGTAACTAGTGATATGTTGAGGCTGGTCGCTTAATACGGCTAAGGGAGTATCGGTACCCATTGAACCAATAGGTTCTTTACCATCTGTGGCCATGGGTGTAATGATATTCTCTAAATCCTCTTTGGTATAACCAAATGCTTTTTGGTATTTAAAAATTTGATCGTGCTCTAGATGGGTGAATTGAATTCTGGGTTCAGGTAATTCTTCTAAACGAATTTTATATTTATTCAACCAATCTGCGTAAGGTTGTTGCGCACAAATAGTTTGTTTTAAATCGGTATCGCTAATAATTTTTCCCGCTTCCATATCTACCACAAACATTTTACCAGGTTGTAAACGACCTTTTTCAATAATAGTAGAAGGGTCGATAGGTAAAACACCTGTTTCAGAGGCCATGATAACGCGGTCGTCATTGGTGACGCAATAACGAGAAGGTCTTAATCCATTTCTATCTAAAGTGGCACCAATCATTTTTCCATCGGTAAACGAAATAGAAGCGGGGCCATCCCAAGGTTCCATAAAGGCAGCATGAAATTCGTAGAAAGCTTTTTTCACAGGATCCATTAATTCATTGCCATCCCAAGCTTCAGGAATAAGCATCATCATTACATGCGGTAATGAACGACCTGATAAAGTGAGTAACTCAATCATATTGTCTAAACAAGCAGAGTCTGATTGACCAGCAGTAACCACTGGTAAAATCATTTCTAATTCTTCCTTAGAAAAATAAGGAGAGAAAAAACTTGACTCATTAGATCTTAGCCAATTTAAATTTCCTTGTAAAGTATTGATTTCTCCATTGTGTGCAATGTACCTGAAAGGTTGTGCTAATTTCCAAGAAGGAAAAGTATTGGTTGCAAAACGAGAATGCACTAATCCAAAAGCAGAGACAACTCTTTTGTCGCTTAAGTCGGGGAAGTATTCCCTTACTTGATGACTTGTTAATTGCCCTTTATATACAATGACTCTTTGCGACAAAGAGGCCATATAAAAACCTATAGCTTCTTTTTTAATAGAGTTATTAATAGTATGAGAAGCGTAATTTTTTAAAACAAAAAGTTTTCTTTCAAAACCCTCAGGGTCGCTGATATGATCTGGCTTTTTTAAAAACACTTGTTCCATCACTGGCTCTACCGATAAAGCAGAAGGCCCAATGGTAGCTCTGTTAACAGGTACTTTTCTATAACCAATAATTTCAATGCCTAATTTCTCTGCAGCCCTAGCAAAAATTTCTTTACACTCAGTAACAATTGATTTATCTGATGGAAAAAATATAAATCCAACACCATATTCATTGGAGTCGGGTAGGTGTATGCCTTGTTCTAATAATTCATTGAAGAAAAATTCATGTGGAATTTGAATCATGATACCTGCGCCATCACCTGTATTAATTTCACAACCACAGGCACCACGGTGTTCCATGTTTTCTAAAATAGTTAGACCATCAATGACATGCTGATGTGATTTTACACCTTTGATATTAGCAACAAAACCAATACCACAAGCGTCGTGTTCATAAGCAGGATCATACAATCCTAGTTGTTCTTTTTTCATCATTTCAACCAGTTATTTATAGGGTAGCTCGCTTAGGTTAGCGATTCATTGAAAATTACGAAAAAACAAGGATTTTTTAAAGCAGAATTGCAATAAATTTATTAACCATTTAATATTGTTTTATGAATTTAAATCAAATGCTTAATATTCATTAAATAACGAACGTTAGCAATTATTTTTTAGATGAATTGACAACTGAAATCAAAAACTAATCAGAAATGAAATTAAATGAAGATCAAACAAGATCGACTCTAAGGGAAGATTCCGTTGCAGGGGACTCTATCTTAGTTCCTTTGGGGAAAATACCAAATAGGGAACTGCCCGAACCACTCATACTTGCATAAATTGCCCCTTGCTCGTATAAATTATTTTTCAATGCTTCTAATTCTGGATGTGCTTTGAAAACAGGGGCTTCGAAATCATTTATTAATTCCGCCTTCCAAGTTTCAATGGGTTGCTTAATAATAGTTAAGATAGATTTTTCTTTTACACAAGGGCTTAATTGTTGAAATGCCCAAGGTGTAGCAATATGAATGCCTGGGTGAATGAGTACAATGGTATAATTACTTAGGTCAATTGAAATAGGATTTAGTATTTCTCCTCTTCCAGTAGCATGGCAGGCTTCGTTGAAAATAAAAAAAGGACAATCACTTCCAAGCCTTGCAGCATAATCAAGTAATTGTTTTTGAGTTAATTTCAATTCAAATAATTGATTCAATAATAGAAGTACGGTAGTTCCATCTGCAGAGCCACCTCCTAAACCCGCACCCATGGGAATATTTTTATGTAAATGAATTTTAACAGCACCTATAGGGGGGTAGTCGGCTTTTAATAAATGATAAGCTTTCACACATAAATTATTGGAAGCATCGCCTGGGATAGGAATACCAGTATGTGAAAAGGCTACTCCATTTATAGTATTTGAATTTTCTTTACTTGCTAATTTTTCTGGAACTATTTCTACAATATCATGCAAGGCTACTGGATAAAAAACAGTTTCTAATGCATGAAAACCATCTGCTCTTTTTTCTAAGATAGATAAGCCTAAATTAATTTTGCAAGGAGAAAATTGAATCATTAGCTATGATTTCTTTTGCGCAGTTTTCTTATTGATTTCATCACGAATATCAATAGCGCGGATATAGTCTTCCTGTTCTAAAACTTCTTGTAATAATTTATTTAATTCCACTAAAGACATACTTGTTAAATCGTTGGCTACTGGTTCAGTAGCCACTGTAGTGGGCGAAATGTTTTTTTCTGCATTTTCATTCTCTAAACCTGCTTGTTCTAGTATATTGGAATACACATAAATAGGGCAACCAAAACGAACGGCTAATGCTAGTGCATCACTGGTTCTGCTATCAATTTCAATAGTATCATTCGCAGTAAAACAAACCAGTTTTGAATAAAAAATACCTTCTTGTAAATCACATATATATACTTCCTGCAATTGAATATCAAAAGCAGTCATAAAATTTTTCATTAAGTCATGCGTCAATGGGCGAGAAGGATGCATATTTTCCAAAGCCACTGCAATAGCCTGTGCCTCGAAGCCTCCAATGACAATGGGAAGCCTGCGAAGTCCATTCACCTCTCCTAAAATAACTGCATAGGAGTTAGATTGGGTGATGCTATGGGATAAAGCCACTATTTCAAGTTCAATTTTCTGCATATTACTAATTACAGCCTTTATGGCTAACCAAAGTTAAATAATTATGCTATGCGTTTGACTTCATTTTTAAAATAGCTGCGCTGAGGGCAGGTACTATTTCGAAGGCATCTCCAATGACTCCATAGTCGGCAGCTTTGAAAAAAGGCGCTTCTGGGTCCTTGTTAATGACCACTATTGTCTTACTTCTATTTACCCCTGCTAAATGCTGGATGGCTCCAGATATACCAATGGCTATATATAAATTAGGGGCAATTTGAATACCGGTTTGGCCCACATGCTCATGGTGGGGTCTCCAATCTGAGTCTGAAACCGGACGGCTACAAGCAGTAGCCGCACCAAGTGACTTGGCTAGATCTAGTAAAATCCCCCAATGTTCTGGTCCTTTTAATCCACGTCCTCCACTTACCACTAAGCTCGCTTCTGTTAATGGAATCTCGCCTTCCACTTTTTCTACTTTCGTAATTTTTATAGAGGCAGCAGGTATAGGAATATTTATTTCTTCAACAGCGGCAGCATTTTCATAAGCCACTACACCAAAACTATTTTGATTAATCGCAATAACTTTAATTGGGGTATCAATTTGAATAGATGCAAAGGCTTTTCCAGAGAATACTGTTTTAGTAACCACAAAACCATTTTCCGTATTCGGTAAACTAGAAGCACCTGTTACTAAACCCGCCTCTAATTTTACAGCAACCGCTGGTGCAATGGCCTTGCCATTTATATTATGTGCAAAAACCACTACAGTAGCATTTGCATTTTTTGCAGCAGTAGCAATTAAATTGGAATGTAATTTTACATCCAAAGTATTCAGGCTTTCATTTTTAAGATGAAATACTTTTTGAGCACCATTTTTTCCTAGGTCTGCAAGATTATCTTGCACCGTTCCTAAAACCAAGGCTGCTACATCGCATCCTAATTGTTTAGCAATGGCTGCACCATAAGACATGGCTTCTAGGGAAGACTTTTTAATTTGTTGATCGGCTTGATCTATATATACTAGTACCATATAATAATTTTAAATGCTTTTAAATAACTTTTGCTTCTTCTTTCAATAATCTTACTAATTCATCCATATTGGCAGGGTCTACCAATTTCACGCCCGACTTTGCAGCAGGGGTGTCAAATTTTTTGATACTTGTAGTGGCGGTCGCCTCCACAGGACTTACTACTTTCAAGGGTTTGGTGCGCGCTGCCATTATACCTCTCATATTAGGAATTCTTTGTTCAGCCATTCCTTTTTGACAACTTATAACAACGGGTAAATTTACTTCGCAGGTTTCTTCACCGCCCTCAATTTCTCTTCTAACAGTTGCAGTAGTTCCATCGCAATCAAATTTATTGGCAAGAGAAACAAAAGGCATATCTAATAGGGCAGATAGCATGGAACCAATAGAGGAACTATTATAATCGATGGTTTCTTTTCCTGTAAAAATAATTTCATAACCACCTTCTTTTGCAATAGCAGCTATTTGCTTCGCTATATAAAAAGAATCATTACTATTACTATCTATTCGAATGGCTTCATCGCCGCCTAAGGCTAATGCTTTTCTAATAATAGGTTCTGCATCTGCACTGCCTACTGTTACTAAATGAATAATAGCACTTGGGTCTTTCTCTTTTAATTCAATGGCTCTTACTAAAGCATACCATTCGTCATAAGGGTTGATAATCCATTGCACTCCATTTTCATCGAACTTTGTATTACCTTCGGTAAAGGCAATTTTAGCTGTCGTATCGGGGGTCTTACTAATACAAACTAATATTTTCATAAAGCTAATTTTGTTAAATTGTTAGTTGTTTATGCAACTAATGCAAATATAAGCCAAGATGCAACGAATAGAAAGAATTATTGAGTTTTTAAATCAACAACCTAAGGATAACTTTTTAAGACATGCCCTGGCCATGGAATATATTAAATTAGGGGAGGAGCAAAAAGCCCATGATTTACTGCTAGCTGTGCTTACAGACTCGCCCGATTATATTGGATCCTATTATCATTTTGCCAAATGCCTAGAGCGCATGGGCCAAAAAGAGCAGGCCATTATTTGGTATGAAAAAGGAATGGCAGCGGCTAAATTAGCCAAGGACAACCATGCCTATAATGAGTTGCAGGGTGCCTATGAAGACTTAATATATTAAAATATTATATTATAATTGTCTCTTATAATAATTATCCCTTTCTATAAAAGCTTTTACTATAATAATAGCCTCTTAGCATAATCCTATAATAATCTCTGGGAAATCTTATCGTCAATTAATTGAAAAAAATCCTCAGGTTTATAAGTTCTCCAAGAACTAATTTCCATGAGTTCTATGTAGCGGTTTAATTTTCTTAATAAAAAATCGTGTTGGGAAGCTTTATGGAAATTTACCAAAACGGCCCAGCCATTTTCATCCGCCACTTCATCGTAAAGTTCTTCGTAGTAGTCTTTGTCTCCGCTATGAAAATTAAAAACGCTTTCGGCAATAAGTATAAATTTATAAATACCTTCTTCCATTAATTTATCTAGGACTTCTCTTTTTAGTTCCATGATATCGTTCTCTATGGCATCATTCCACTCCCCAATCATTTCAATGATGGCAAATTTTGCATCATAGTCTGCAAAAAGTATTTTAAGGTATAAGGTTTTACTTCCGAACTCATCCCACTGCGGATGTATATAATAATTA
>CALPSK010000042.1 GCA_943326215.1 Sediminibacterium ginsengisoli
CTACATGGACAAATATGACAGCGAATATTACAGGCCTTCCTAAAGGTGCCTGGGTTGCTCAAGTAAGAACTTCTACTTATAATGCCAACGAAGTTTTTGTGGTGGCTAATAATTATAGACAAGGAGATTTTGCTCCTTATATTTTTAGAACCACTGACCAAGGAAAAACATGGACTAATATTGTAAGTGCAGCTAAAGTAACAGGCTATGCCTTAACAGTGATTCAAGATATTGCTGAACCTAATTTAATTTTTGTGGGTACAGAGCAAGGTCTGTATGTAAGTTTAGACAATGCGGAAACTTTCCAACAATGGAAAAATGGGTATCCTTCTGTATCTACGTATGATTTCGCGATTCAAGAAAGAGAAGCCGATTTAGCCATTGCCACTTTTGGTCGTGCTTTATGGGTATTAGACGATATTAAGCCACTTCGTAAGTTAGCGAAGAACAAAGGTGTAGCAAATAACTTTTTTGTATCTGCGCCAAATGCAGTGATCAATGCTTCTTATAAAAATTCATCGTATGAGTGGAGTACTTGGGGAATGTATGATGCGGAGAATCGTCCATCAGGTTATCCTTTCACTGTTTATTTAATAGATAGTGTTAAAAAAGTGAAAGTGCAAATTAAAGATGCGCAAGATTCAGTGATTAGAAATTTAACCTTCAAAGTGGATTCTGGTTTCAATAGACAATACTGGGGTTTTGAGCAAAAAGGAAAACGTGCAGCGGGTATGTCTAAAGTAGGAGGAGGAGGCCGTAGAAGAATGGTGGAAGAAGCGCCTGCGGATCCAGAAGAAGAAAGAGAGTATAGAGGTAGGGCTGTTTTACCTGGAAAATATAAAGTAGTCGTAACTGCTAATAAACAAAAAGATTCTATGTGGATTGAAGTAAAAGGCGATGAGCGCTTAGCGGATAGAACCTTGGTGGTGAAAAAGCAAGATGAATTAATGGCAAAGCATCAACCTAGTGCTGATAAATTTAATAGTGTAATGGATCAATTAGATGAGGTAGATGCTTTATTATTAGAATTAAAGGCCGAATGGAAAGATAAAAAAGACAAAGGTCTTGATACTTTAAACAAGGCCCATAAGACAATAACTGCAAGTGCTAAAGTTTTACGCGAATCTATTTTTGGTAAAAAGCAAGAAAAGCAAGGGTATGGTACTGTAGATGTCATTACACCTATTTCTATCATCAGAGACGCTTCTATGTTAATTGGCGGCAAGAATACAATGCCGGGTGCACAAGAAGAAAGAAAATTACAAGAGGCTGAAACGGCTATTCAAAATGTCATTGCCAAAGCGAATGAATTTTTTACAAAGGATTGGGCAAACTTTAGAAAATTAGTAGAAGCCACTCCTATTAAAAAGTTCAAAGATTATGATTCTATAAAATAAATATTAAGAATTTGAATCCTAATAGAAATTTAGGATTCAAATTCTTTTACTCTAATAATTTTAAAAAATAAGTAGTATGAAAAAATTTTTATTAATCTCGATGTCATTATTTTCTTTACTCGTTTTTACTTCAGTAGAAGCGCAGAAGAAAAAAACAGTAGCGCCTCTTGCAACTAATAGTTTGTCTGAGGACGCAATTATCAAAGCGCAAAATTTTAGACTCATTGGTCCCTTCAGAGGCGGAAGAGCTGCCTCGGCGGTGGGTTCTTATACCGATGTGAATACATTTTATATGGGGGCTACGGGCGGAGGTATTTGGAAAACCACAGATGCAGGTAGTAATTGGAAAAATATTTCTGACGGATTTTTTGGAGGTAGTATGGGTGCTATTGCCATTGCACCTTCGAATGAATCAATTGTGTATGTGGGAGAAGGGGAGAATAGCATGAGAGGTAATGTGAGTGAGGGTTTGGGCGGTATGTGGAAGTCGACAGATGATGGAAAGACTTGGAAAAACATGGGCTTAAAAGAAGCAAGACATATTGTAAGAATTATAGTGCATCCAAAAAATCCTGACGTTATTTGGGTAGCAGCTATGGGACATTTATTTGGACCTAATGAAACAAGAGGTGTATTTAAAAGTACCGATGGTGGCCAAAACTGGAAAAAAGTATTGTATGTTAATGAGCAAACGGGCGCCAGTGATTTAGTAATAGATCCTAGTAATCCAGAAATTTTATATGCTGGTACTTGGCAGTTAATTCGTACGCCCTATAGCTTAGAAAGTGGTGGAGAAGGTTCTGGTTTATATAAAAGTACAAATGGTGGAGATACTTGGACTTCTATTAAAACCAATAAAGGTTTTCCAAAAGGTGTTTGGGGTATTACCGCTATTGCAGTTGCTAAATCCAATACCGATAAATTATATGCTTTAATTGAAAATAAAGACGGCGGTTTATATGTATCTGAAAATGCAGGTAAGACTTGGGAATTAGTAAACAGTGATAATAATATTCGTCAAAGAGCTTGGTATTATACAAAAGTATTTATCGATCCTGCAGATGAAAATAAAATTTACTGTCCGAATGTAAACTTTATGGTATCTAGTGATGGAGGAAAATCTTTTTCAAGTATGAGAACACCGCATGGTGATCATCACGATTTATGGATTGATCCAAAAAATGGCAAGCGTATGATTGTTGCTGATGATGGTGGCGCGCAAGTAAGTTTAGACGGTGCTAAAAATTGGAGTACTTTAATGAACCAACCTACTGTGCAAGTTTACCGTTTAAGCACAGACAATCATTTTCCTTATAGAGTCTTAGGTGCACAACAAGATAATTCTGCTTTTAGAATTTTATCAAGTACTTATGGTGCCTATATTGGAGAAAGTGATTTTGATGTTACTGCGGGTGGGGAGAGTGGCTATATTGTTGCTGATCCAACCAATAGTGATATTGTATATGGTGGATCTTATGGTGGTTTAATTACAAGATATGATCACAAAACGGGTGAGAACCGTGTGATCAATGTTTGGCCTGATAATCCTATGGGTGCTGGTGCGGAAGCCATGAAATATCGTTTCCAATGGAATCATCCTATTTTCTTTTCCCCACATAATCCTAAAAAATTATACACGGCAGGTAATCATTTATTTGCTACTGAAAATGAAGGTGCAAGTTGGAATATGTTATCACCAGACTTAACTACCAATGATAAGAGCCGTCAAAAAAGTTCAGGCGGACCTATTACACAAGACAATACTAGTGTAGAATATTATTGTACCATATTTACTGCAGCAGAATCTCCATTAGAGAAAGACTTATTATGGACAGGTAGTGATGATGGTTTAATTAATGTAAGTAAAGATGGTGGCGCTACTTGGAAAAATGTCACTCCAAAAGATATTCCACAATGGATGATGTGGAATAGAGTAGAGATAGATCCTATTAGAAAAGGAACAGCTTATTTTGCAGGAACGCGTTATAAGTTAGATGATTTTACACCTTATTTATATGTAACACATGATTATGGTGAAACTTGGGAAAAAATTACGAGTGGCATTAACCCTCTACATTTCACAAGAGCTATTGTGGCAAGTCCAAGAAAAGCAGGCGTTTTATTTGCAGGTACTGAATACGGCTTGTACGTATCAATGAATGATGGAAAATCTTGGGAGCAACTACAATTAAATTTACCAGTGACTCCTATTACCGATTTATTAATTAGAGATAATAATTTAATTGTAGGTACACAAGGACGTAGTATTTATATTTTAGATGATGTATCATTTATTGAAAATTATCAAGCAACTAATGTAAACGCTTCAAAGGTATTTGCAGTGGCGAACACTTATCGTGTGCCGCCTCAAATGGGAGGCCGTCGTAATCGTGGTGCAAGAACAGGTATGCCAGCCAATGTGGGCGTTAACCCTCCAAAAGGTGCGGTTATTAATTATTGGTTGAAAGAGGTGAATGACAGCACGACTGTTCAAATTGATATCTTAGATGAAAATAAAAAATTAGTTAGACATTTTAGTTCAAAAGAAACGGGCAAAGACAAATCTGGTATTGTAGTGGAGAATGGCTTTCAACAATTTACTTGGAATTTGTACCATAAAGAAATAGAGAAGCCTTCTGATGATTTAATATTATGGAATGGTTCAACAAGTCCAGTATTGGCAGCACCTGGTAAATACTATGCTAAAGTTAGTATTGATAAAGACTCTACTGTTTATCCTTTTGAATTGATTGCCGATCCTAATTATAAAGTATCTAATGCCGATTTAAAAGCACAGGAGCAATTCTTATTAGAAGTTGCTGCTAGTTTTAATACCGTTATGAAGGCTTTAAAAGGTATTAAAGAAATTCGCACACAAGTACAAGTTTTACAAAAGAAAACTAAGGATTCTAGTTTCCAAAAGCAAAGCGAATCTTTATTAGCTAGTCTTAAAACCATTGAAGAGGCCTTACATCAAACTAAGGCGAAGAGCGGACAGGACGTTTTAAACTTCCCTATTCGTTTAGATGATAAGTTATCTGGTGTATTTGAATCTGCAGCATCAGGCTATGTGGCACCTACTAAGCAAGTAAAAGAAACCTATACTGATTTAAAAGCCCAAGTAGACGAGCAATTAAAAAAATATGAAACACTAAAGAAAGAAGGTGTTAAAGCTTTAAATGATGCGGTACATAAATTAATGATACCTATTATTGGGAATTAATCGTTACCCATTATAAAGAATGTTTTAAGTTGTTCTTAACTTAACATACACATAAAAAAGGTCCTCTGTTGAAGAGGACCTTTTTTATGTAAAAATTTACAGCGTATTAATGTAAAATAGTATTGTAGTTTTCTAAAATACTATATGCTTATTCAAAATCTTTATATAATAAGTATTTCTTTCTAATCATTTTAAAATTAGAAAGGTCTTTTTGCCAGCTGGCTCTTATAGCGCTAGCAGATTGGCCTGATTTTAGTTGTTCCATCAAAGTAGCGTTACCAGCTAATTTATTAAAGAAGTAGTCAGTGGCTAATTTTGATTTAGGCTCAATAAAAAAACTATCTTTTACAGGGAAAGCTTGGTAGATCTCGATGATCAAATCTAGATCAATCTTATTAGGCGCTTGCCTCTTGCTTAAATCCCATCCATAGCAAGTCTGTCCATACAATTTCGAACTCATTGCACCCGTTCTTGGACTAGGAATAAAGCTAAAACTTTTACCTTGGATGCTTGGGTGACCAATATGCGCAAATGCATGTGCAGTACCACGACCTTCACTCATTACTGAGCCTTCTATTAAACAGGTAGTTGGATACCAGTAGATGGCATTCATGTCTGGTAAATTTGGTGAGGGCGCAATATTAAAGGTATACATGGAACTATGGTCATAATTCTTGCATCCAATCACAGTGAATTGAATTGGAATTCTTGCTTTATTGATACTACTATCAGATGGTGCTGTTAACCATTTTTCACCCACCAACATTGTTGCGTATTCACCAATGGTCATGCCATATACAGTGGGAATAGATTGCTTGCCAACAAAACTACTAAAGGGTTTTTCTAATACAGGCCCATCTACATAGTGGCCATTTGGATTAGGACGATCTAAGATAATCAATGGTTTATTATTGGCCCATGCAGCTTCCATATAGTATTGCAGCGAAGAGATATAAGTATAAAATCTTGAGCCCACATCTTGTATATCAAATACCAAAATGTCTACATCTTTAAGATCTTCTTCACTTGGTCCGTATTTTTTTCCATAGAGTGAAACAATCTTTACGCCAGTGGCTTCATCTATGCCATCCTTAGTTTTTTCTCCTGCATCTGCAGTGCCTCTAAGGCCATGTTCTGGGGTAAATACTTTTTGTATTTGAATCCCAGTTGCAAGTAAAGCGTCAATCAAATGTTTTTTACCTACAGTTGCAGTGTGGTTGGTAAACAAACCCACTCTTTTATTTTTTAAAAGGGGCAAATATTGCGCAGTTTGATAGGCACCTGGTAATATTTCTTTGTTTTTTTGTGCTAATACAGAGAATGGCATGTTCGCAATGAGGCAAACAAGAACAAGAATGAATATTTTTTTCATCTTCTTTAAAAGGATTTAAATTTATTAGTACAATATAGTAAATAATATAATGAACTCTATATCCTTTTAGTGTTTTCATTCTATTAGGATAAGCTCAGGAGGAACTATAAATTCAAGGGCTAATTTAAATATTTAGCTACAATGGGAACGCGTCTTCCTACACCAAAGGCTTTAGGAGAAATACGAATAATAGGACAGAATTGATTTCTTTTGTATTCATTGGTATTCACCATTTTTAAAGTCTTATCTACCAGTGCGCTGTCAAAGCCTAGGGCCTTGATGCTAGCAGGATCGGCTCTTTTTTCTATGTATTGAAAAAGAATTTGATCGAGTATTTCATAAGCGGGTAAACTATCGCTATCTTTTTGATCTGGTCTTAATTCAGCACTAGGGGCCTTGGTAATAATATTTGCAGGAATTATTTCTTTACTACGATTTATATAATTAGCCAATTCATAGACTTGCATTTTATAGCAATCGCCTAAAACGCCTAAGCCACCTGCCATATCACCATATAAAGTACCATAGCCAGTAGCTAGTTCACTTTTATTAGAAGTATTTAATAAAACATAACCGAATTTATTGGCAATGGCCATTAAAATATTACCTCTTGACCTGCTTTGTATATTTTCTTCTGCTAAAGAAAAAGGTAAGTCTTTAAATAATGGTTTTAATGTATCTAAAAAACTTTCATACACTTCTTTGATCGCGATGGTATCGTAAGGGTTTTGTAAATTTTTGCTTAATGCTACAGCGTCGTCTACTGAATGAGCGGTTGAATAAGGAGAAGGCATTAATATAGCTCTCACATTTTCAGCACCTAAGGCTTCGCAAGCAATAGCTAAGGTGACTGCTGAATCAATTCCACCAGAAGATCCTATAATGGCTTTTGTAAATCCCATTTTAGTAAAATAATCCCTTACGCCTAATACAAGTGCTTTATATACTTGATCAATATTGAGTGC
>CALPSK010000043.1 GCA_943326215.1 Sediminibacterium ginsengisoli
CTCTTCTTTCATGTCCTCTATATCGTCTAATTGTAAACTTTGTACTTGTCCTAATGGAAGTAGTATTCCACCAATATTAAATGCTTCGTGCTCATGTGGCTCACGCACATCTATTAAATTTATTTTTTCTCCTGCGTCTAATTTAGCTTTTAAAGCTTCTACTGTAATGGTTTGCATCTTATGATATTTAAAGTGAATTATTTATAAAATTGAATTGGGTCTATTTATATATCTATTATTATTAAAATTTACTAGTAATGTTATTAGTTAAATTATTAGTTTTAAAATAGTAGTTGCCTTACTTTAAAGAGTCTCTTTTTATAATAACAGGAGCTACTTTATCAATGACTAAGTCTATGGCTACCCCTTGTATGGTTACATTTTTAACAGGCATGCCTAAGGAATCTAATTCAGAAGAATAAGTGCCTGGGTTTTGCTGAATTACAAAAGCAGTTGCTGTGTCTTGTATAGCTCCGTTTGAAATTAAATTTCCAACCAGAAGTCCCATACTTGCTAATTTCATTTTAGCCATATCGACCGTTAAACCAATTAAGTCTGGCACTTCCATACCAATACTAGCGCCCCCATCTCCCACGGTGAAATTAATTAAAGTGCCAGAAACAATTTTCGTTCCAGGTGCAATAGGGGTGTTACCTACTAGCTGTTCTACAATTACATTTTTATTTCTATCGGCTACTAAATTAATAGTACCAATTCTTAAGCCTAATACTTTTAAATAAGTTTGCGCACTCTTTAAAGAGAAGCCAATTAAGTTGGGCATGTCTACCTGTGGCGCAATCACACGATTAACAGTTAAAAAAATAGTTCTTCCTTTTTTAACCACTTCGTCTGCTTCTGGCGTTTGTCTTAATACGGAGTTTCTAGCAAGGGTATCTACATAAATAGAATCTTGTAAAACCAAATCAAAACCTAGGGCTTTAATATTTTTTTCAGCAGCTGTAATATCAAGTCCTAAAACATTGGGTACTTTTTCTGTCTTGCCATTGCCTGTAATCCAACCCAAGGAAAAGAAAAATAATACTAATAATACCAATACAGCGCCAATACCAGCTAAGATATTCACCCATAAAGGCTTTTTTAATAATTTATCTATGAATTCCAAAATAGCGAATCTTATTTAATGAATATTGAATGAACGTTGTTCTAATTAGTTCGAAGCTAAACTATCTTCTATAATACTTGCATAAAAATCGGTTAAATTCCAGCCCATGGCCCTTACTTGTTGAGGAATAATACTTGCCTCACTTTGTCCTGGCACGGTATTCACTTCTAATAAAAAGGCCTTCTGCGCTTTTTCATCATAAATGAAATCTATTCTCACTACCCCTCTGCAATTTAAAGTAGCATACACTTGCTTGGCCGCCTCCGATAAATCCTTGAACATGGTCTCGGTAATTTTTGCAGGCGTTATTTCTTCACTCTTGCCTTCATACTTTGCAGCAAAATCGAAAAATTCGTTTTCAGTTTTAATTTCAGTTATAGGTAAAACAGTAGTTACTCCTTTAGATTTAAATACCCCAATGGTAAACTCTCTTCCACTTATAAATTCTTCCACTAAAACCTGTGTATCTTCTTTAAATGCTTTTTCTAAGGCAGGGGCTAATTCTGCAGCATTGTTTACTTTACTAATACCTAAACTACTTCCACCGTTATTTGGTTTTACAAATAGTGGAAGGGTAACTTGAGACAGTATTTGATCCGGTGTAAGTTGAGTAGAAGAAATTAAATGCAATGATTTGGCAACTGCGACACCACCAAAACCAGCCACGGCCACTGTATATCTTTTATTAAAAGTTAATGCTGAAGTGGCTGTATCGCAACTTGTATAAGGCATACCAATTAAATCGAAGTAGCCTTGCATTTTTCCATCTTCACCTGGTGTACCATGAATACACATTAAAGCAATGTCAAAATTAATTTTAAGACCACCTTCCATAATACTGAAATCGGCTCTATCCACGGCCACTTCTTCCCCTACTATATTTTCATACCACCAACCCGTAGGATGAATGTCTATTAAATACACATCGTATTTATTTTTGTCCAAGGCGCTCATAACAGTTTGAGCACTCTTATAACTAATTTGTGCTTCAGAACTTAAACCGCCTGTCACTAGTGCTACCTTTTTTTTCATGTAGGGAAATTGATGACTCAAATTTACTTAATAGAAGGCATAAAAAAAGGGAAATTTAATTCCCTTTTTAAAATATGACTCTAATAGATAAGTCTATTTGATTATTTCAAGTGATTATTAGTTGATTAGACTAATCCGAGATGCTAAGCGTGTAGTTTGTCTTTTTTAGCTAACAATACTTCTACTGTTTCTACATACATTTCATCCGGTACGCAACAATCCACTGGACAAACAGCAGCACATTGAGGCTCTTCGTGGAAACCTTGACACTCTGTACACTTATTCGGTGTAATATAATAAGTATCGGCAGCTACTGGCGCAATTCTTTGACCAGCATCTACTGAAGTTCCATCTAATAAAGTGAAAGAACCTTTAACGGTTGTACCATCGGCAACAGCCCATTCTACACCACCTTCGTAGATAGCGTTATTTGGACATTCTGGTTCACAAGCACCGCAGTTAATACATTCATCCGTAATTTTGATAGCCATAAAAAATTATTTAAAAATTAGTAACGTAATTTTGCAGTACAAATATATAGAACAAGCATGAACTTACAAGCAAGAATGGAGCATTTTTTTACCCTAGGCCAGCAGTTTTTAGACCCTAAAAACGAGGCGCTTCAATTGGCTAAAGAAAGAGCCTTTCAACAAAATTCTTGGTTTTTACCGGTTTTCATGGATCATGCTATCACTCAAATAAGAGATTCATTTTTATCCTTAAATGCCCTAAAACACTGGACGAATAAGTATCCTAGCCTTTCAGATGCACCCTCTGGCAAAAAAATAGGTATAGTAATGGCAGGCAATATTCCTCTTGTGGGTTTTCATGATTTACTCAGTACTTTAATTGCAGGTCATACAGCCGTGGTGAAGCTTTCCTCAAAAGATACCATACTTATGAAGTATGTGATTGAATCGCTTGTTGAAATTAACCCAGCATTTGAAGACTTAATTATTCAACAAGAGCAGCTTAAAAACTGCGATGCCTATATTGCTACGGGTAGTAATAATTCAGGCCGTTATTTTGAACAATACTTTGGCAAATACCCACATATTATTAGAAAAAATAAAACCTCAATTGCCATTTTAAATGGGAAGGAGTCCAAGGCTGAATTAGATTTACTGGCAGACGATATGCTACTATATTTTGGTATGGGATGTAGAAATGTGACCCAGATTTGGGTGCCTGAGGGCTACGATTTTATACCCCTACTTGAATCCATGAAAAAATATAACTATTTAGGAGATGAACATAAGTACAAACATAATTATGACTATCAGTTAGCCCTGCTTATGATGAACCGTCAATTTTACATGGATACTGGCGGTATTCTATTAAGTGAGAACCCTTCTCCCTTTGCGGCCCTATCCCAAATTCACTACCAGTTTTATACCCCTGGGAAATTACCCACCATTGACAGCACAGAAATTCAATGTATTGTTGGGGTAAACGGGATTGCTTTCGGAGGGCCACAAAAGCCAAGCCTATTAGAATATGCCGACGGCGTAGATACCCTTGAATTTTTGAGCAAAATTCCATAAAAACGAATATTTTCGTAAATATTTTGTTAAAGCTGACTAAACGGTTTTGTGACAAAATTTCAGCTTCGTTAATTTGTAGCTGAATTGGTATCAAATTTGTAAAAACTAAACTGAACTAAATTTTTACTATAAAAAATAAAAGCATGAATATGAATTTAAAAAATGTAGCAGCCATTATTGGTATTAGTGCAATGACGACCGTGGCAAGTATGTGGGCCTATGGAAAAATTACCGAGAAAAATTCAAGTTTTGAAACAGATGGTAAACTGCCTGCTAATTATGCCAGTTTTTTTAATGTTAGTGCCCCAGCATCTACGGTGGACTTTACTCCTGCTGCCAATGCAGCCTCCCCTGCTGTGGTGCATATAAAAACAAAGACCAACGCTAAAAAAGTAGAATCGAATCAAAGAAGACA
Source organism: Sediminibacterium ginsengisoli (assembly GCA_943326215.1). GTDB lineage: Bacteria > Bacteroidota > Bacteroidia > Chitinophagales > Chitinophagaceae > Sediminibacterium > Sediminibacterium ginsengisoli_D. The sequence continues at coordinate 4,115 of CALPSK010000043.1, forward strand.
AAGAAATCCTTTTTCTGATTTTTTCGGAGAGGATGATATGTTCGGAGACTTTTTTGGTGGCCCTAGAATGCAACCAGAACAAAGAGCCAGTGGTAGTGGTGTATTAATTACTGCAGACGGATATATTGTAACCAATAATCACGTAGTCAATGGTGCCGATGAAATTAATGTAACGTTAACGAATAAGAAATCCTATAAAGCAAAAGTAATTGGGGTAGACGCCAGTAGCGATATTGCTGTTATAAAAATTGAAGCAAGTGGATTACCTTATTTAGTTTATGGCAATAGCGATGAAATTAAATTAGGACAGTGGGTGCTTGCCATTGGTTATCCTTTAAACTTAGATGTAACTATTACAGCAGGTATTATTAGTGCTAAAAACCGCTCCATTGATATCAACTCAAGACAGAGTGATAAACCAGTAGAATCGTTTTTACAAACAGATGCTGCGGTAAACCAAGGCAATAGTGGTGGCGCCTTAGTAAACACCAGTGGTGAGTTAGTGGGTATAAACTCTGCCATAGCCTCCCCTACTGGATCTTATGCAGGTTATGCTTATGCTATTCCTGTAAATATGGTGAAAAAAGTAGTTACTGATATAGTAAAATATGGAACAGTACAAAGAGCTTACTTAGGTATTAGTTACCCTAAAGATGGTTTGTCTGAAGAAGAATTGAAAAAAGTATTGGCAGAGCTTAATACAAAATACAAAGAAGGAGAAGGTATTTTAATTACCGATGTATTAGACGGTGGTGCTGCTAAAGCTGCAGGTATTAAAAAAGGTGATGTACTTATTAAAATAAATGGAGTGGCTGTAAAAACATCTCCTGAATTACAAGAACAAGTTTCTCGTTATAAGCCAGGAGATAAAATGAATTTAATAATAAAGCGTGAAGGCAAGGATATGAGCATGGAAGTAATATTAAGAGCTAAATTAGGTAGTACTGACTTAGTAAAAAGTTCTAAGGCTGCTGAAAAATTAGGTGGTAAATTAGAAACCATTGATAAAGCTACTGCTGAAAAGAACGACTTAGAAGGTGGAGTCTTAATTAAAGAATTAGGAACAGGCATTATTGGTAAAAGCAGAATTGAAAAAGGCTTTGTAATTACACATGTAAATGAAGAACCAGTAAATACTGTAGAAGAATTTTATGAGGCTTTGAAAAAAGCTAGTTCAAGTAGTATTAAAATTTCAGGAGTATACCCTGGTTATTTTGGTAACTACGCATTTATTTTAAACTTAAATGAATAAGTAAAGACTTAGATAAAAATAGTTTTTGGTTGGGTTAGGTGGTATAAAAAGCCTCTCGTTAATTCGGGGGGCTTTTAACTTTATAGAATAGTGTAATCAATATTATTTCATCTTTTGCCAAATAGCCTCTTTTTCGACCAAACTCAACTTAGCTAAATCTAGCCCATTCTCCTTGGCATAGGTTTCCATGAGTTCAAATCGCTTTTTAAATTTTTTATTGGTTTTTTCTAAGGCAGTTTCTGGGTCTATTTTTAAAAACCTTGCATAATTTATTAAACTAAAAAATACATCCCCCAATTCATCTTCCATCTTCTCACGGTCATTTTGGGCTATCTCATGTTGCAACTCTTCAATCTCTTCATTTACTTTATCCCAAACCTGTTCTTTATTCTCCCATTCAAATCCCACTTGTTTTACCTTTTCTTGTATTCTTAATGCTTTTACCATGGAAGGCAAACTATTAGGCACACCACTTAAAATAGTTTTTTTGCCATCACCCTCTTTTAATTTTAATTGCTCCCAGTTTAATTTCACTTGCTCTTCCGTCTCTGCTTTCACATCACCATAAATATGCGGATGCCTATGAATTAATTTTTTAGAAATACCTGCAATCACTTCTTCTAAAATGAATTCATTTTTTTCAGAGGCTATTTTAGTGTAAAATAAAATATGTAATAATAAATCACCTAACTCTTCTTTAATACCTTGCCAATCTTCTTCAATGATGGCGTCCACTAATTCATACAACTCTTCAATGGTATTACTTCTTAATGAATGTATAGTTTGCTTTTTATCCCAAGGGCACTCTACTCTAAGTCGGTCCATAATGGCCACTAGTTCTAAAAAGTTTTTGGAAATATTTTCTTGAGACATGGTTAAATTCTGTTTTTTGATCTATAGGTATCTGTCTGAGAATGACAATTAGGACATAAAAGTCTTAAATTATTAAACTCATGATTAATTCGATTCCCATCGATATGATCTAATTCTAGATGAATTGGTTTATTATTCCAGCTTTCTATACCGCAAATTGAACACTTATTTTTTATTAAACCTTCTTTTAATAACCTGTTTTTTAATTTATATGTTTGGAAATGTGGATGATTCCCTTCTAGAATTTCGCTAAGTAATATTTTAGGGGGTGAATTCTTTACCCCTCCTCGTAAACCTTGATTAGGTATATAACAACCATATAATAGAGCTAATCTTTTTAAAGTATTAAAATGAATACGTAAATCTGCAGCAGCTTGAGCCATTGAATTACTTGCTTTACAAACCTCAATAATTTTATCTTTAGAAATTTTTGTTTTCATCTTATACTAATTTAAGCAAAAAAAAATCCCTCTCGAAATAATCGAGAGGGATTGTGCCTCAGGCGGGAATCGAACCCGCACGGGCGTTGCGGCCCACAGGATTTTCTTACTACTATGGTTTTCACCACCCTACTCTGGTTTGTAGTCTGGACTATGCCTTCACCATATCTTTCGATTTAGGTGCTCCGTGTCTAGTCTCTACACGTTCCCTTTCGGGCTTCGCTCGGTATTCCCAGTTTAAAGGGTTCGCCGAA
>CALPSK010000044.1 GCA_943326215.1 Sediminibacterium ginsengisoli
CGAAAGTTCTGAAGTAATTGCTTATCTATTTCATCTTCTTCTTCAATACTGTCAATAAAATGCGGGGTATAATAGTATCCTTTATTCGCAATAAAGGCCATGGCATTCGCTAATTGTAAAGGAGTGGCTGTCATTCTATCTTGTCCAATACCTAAGGTTAACATATAGCAACTGTTCCAATATTTAGCTCCACCAAAGTCTTTATTGTACTGAGCTGTATCTGGGATACTGGCTCTATTTTCACTAGGTAGGTCAATGCCTAATTTTCTACCTAAACCAAAACTATTCATGTACTGCTTCCATTTCAAATACCCTTTTTTGGCATCGCGGTATTTTGGATTATCAATAGCCATTCTAAAAACTTGTAAAAAATAAGAGTTACAAGAATAAGCCAAAGCCAATTGTAGATTAGCGGCGTGTCCGGCATTATGGTGCTCGCATTTTCTGGGATCACCACAAGATGTATACAATCCAAAACAATTGTATCCAAAACTAGGCGTGATGAGTCCCTCATCTAATGCAATCAAAGCGCCCAAGGGTTTAAAGGTAGAACCTGGAGGGTATTGACCTTTAATGGCACGGTTGTAAATAGGACGTGCTGTATCGGTTAACAATCTGCCAATTGTTTTTCTTCTTTGATTACCCGTTAATAAATTAGGATTGTACCCTGGACTAGAAGCCATGGCAATCACAGATCCTGTTTTAGGATTTAATGCCACCACACTTCCTATTTTATGTTGTAATAATTTTTCTGCGAGTTGTTGTACTTCTACGTCCATGCTGGTAAATAAATTTCTACCTGCAATGGCCAATGTATCAAATTCTCCTTTTTCAAAAGGGCCTTGTATTTTTCCTTTATTATCTCTTAAAAATCTTTTCACACCTCTTTGACCCATCAATATAGACTCATATTGTTTTTCTAGTCCTGTCATGCCTGCATAGTCGCCCATCTCATAACCTTCTTCACCATGATTTTTTAAAAATTTAACATCTACTTCCGCTACATAGCCAAGTACATGGGCTGCGGTATTATAAGGATAAGAACGAATAGAACGCTCAGATAAAGAGAAGCCTGGAAAGCGGTATAAGTTTTCTGTTAACTGCGCATATAATTCTGCAGAAAGAAAAGGCTCAAAAACACCCGCTTTTACACGTGTATTTTTAATAATCACTTCCACTATTCTTTTGTTATACTCTGCTTTATCTATTTTTAATATTTCACATAATGTAGCTGTGTCAACACCTCTGGCTTCATTGGGAATAACTACCAAGTCGTAGCTAATGGTATTTTCTAAAAGGGCTCTTTTTTTACGATCGTAAATAATACCTCTATCGGGGTAAATTATTTTTCTAAAAATGGCATTGTTGTTGGCAGCAAGTACATACTTACTAGAAAATATTTGTAAACTTATTAATTGCGCAATGACTAAAACAAAAATAATACCAATGATAATTTGAATAATCCCCCCGCGATTCGAATTGTACATTGACATGAATTATCTTTTTAGCTTTCTTCTGTTCATGATAAGCTCCACACTAAAAATTAATAATAAACTTATGATACTAGTGAAGAAGACTTTTCCAATGAAGTAACCAAAGTTACCAAACTGCAACCATTCTAATAAGACTAAATAGAAATGGTGAATAAATGTGAGTGCAAATGCATAAAAAGCATAAGGGCCCCAGCCCATGGTGGCAATACTAGGCTCTTTGGTCACCTCTTCTGAAGCCTCTTGAGATAAGAGTAAATTTAAAATAGTAGGCCTAAGGTATCCTATTAAACCACAGGCGGCTGCATGTAATCCGGGTGTTTTGGTAAATAAGTCAAGGTTATAACCGAAAATAAATCCAAGAAAAGTAGTGCTAATGCGACTGGTTCCAAAAGGCAACCATAATAAAAATACAAAATAAATATAGGGGGTGATAAATTGATGAATTGGAGGAACTTCATTTAAAATAACAATTTGCACTAGTAAGAACAAAATAAAACGAGCAGTATTTTTAAGTAAATTATTCATTGCCTGCCTCCTTTATATTTACTTTGTTTTGGTCTTCCATTCTTCTATTCTCTACTAAATAAACATATTCTAAATTGAAAAAGTTGGTGCCAGCCTTTACATTCAAGGTTAAGAAGTTGCTTGCAGGGTCTTGGATGACGGTGGTGACGCGTCCTACCATTAACTGTGCAGGGAAATTCGAAGAGTAGGGGCTGGTAATAACGGTGTCGCCCACTTTAGGTGCTGCACTTTTAGAAATATTTTTAAGTACTAAGATATTCGGATCGGCTCCATCCCATTCTATACTTCCTGCAATTTTATCTCTTTTCAACATCGCACTTACCTTACTATTGCGATGTAGTAAACTCATAATGGTACTATAATTTTCATTGACTTCTACTACCACACCTACAATACTTCCATCAGGACTAATAGCAGCCATGTCTTTTTTTATACCTTGTTTGCTTCCTCTTTCAATAACGATATAATTTTTTTGAAGTGTAAAAGTATTGCCCACTACTTTCGCTGGGTAATAATAAAACTTTCTAATTTTTTCTAAACTATCTCTTCTTAAAATAAGGGTACCTAATTTTTTAGTGGTGTCGAAGCCTACAAAATTTTGTGCTAATTGATTTCTTAAAATTGCATTTTCTGCAATTAGTTTTTCGTTGGTTTCTTTTAAACTAAAAAAATAAGTCCAACTTGAATAGTACCTATTAATGTTTCCGGTTACTTGATTGCTCCAGCCGCCAAAAAAAGTTTCATGTGATTTACTATTGGAAGACAACATGACGAGTGACAGAATCTGAAGTATCAGAAAACTAAAGAAAGTAAAATTTTGTCTTATGAACCCAATGATATTCTTCATTTGGTATTATCTCATGATAAATGGAAAGCGTTGATAATTCTTAAGTGCAATTCCTGTTCCGCGTACCACACTTTTAAGGGGATCCTCGGCTACATGAACTGGTAATTTTATTTTTTGACTTAATCTTTTATCCAAGCCGCGAAGTAGTGCACCACCTCCTGTTAAGTATAAACCTCTACGGTATATATCTGATGCAAGCTCCGGTGGCGTTGTTTCTAAGGCTTTTAAGATGGCCTCTTCAATTTTAAAAATACTCTTATCTAAAGCCTCGGCTACTTCTTGATAAGTAACCATAATTTGTTTAGGGATACCTGTTACTAAGTCACGACCGTTTACTGGCATGTCGTCTGGTGGATTGTCTAAATCCTTTAAAGCAGCACCTACATGAATTTTAATTTGTTCTGCAGTACGCTCTCCAATTAATAAACTATGATAACGTCTTAAGGCTTCCATAATATCTGCAGTAAATTCATCACCTGCAATACGAATACTTTGATCACAAACTATTCCTGCAAGTGCGATGACTGTTATACCTGTTGTACCACCTCCGATATCAATAATCATATTTCCAACGGGCTCTTCAACGTCAATACCAATTCCTAATGCAGCTGCCATAGGTTCGTGAATCATATATACTTCTTTTGCACCTGCTTGTTCAGCACTATCACGCACCGCTCTTTTTTCTACTTCAGTAATGGATGAAGGAATACAAATAACCATTCTCCAACTTGGAGGAAATAATGGCTTCTTTGGATAAATCATTTTCATCAACTCGCGAATCATTAATTCAGCAGCGTTAAAGTCGGCGATTACACCATCTTTTAAAGGACGAACTGTTTTAATACTTTCATGCGTTTTTTCATGCATCAACAATGCTTTTTTACCTACACCTAAAACTTCTTTCATATTATTCCTGTTCAAGGCAATAATAGAAGGTTCATTCACGACTACTTCATCGTTGTGAATAATAAGCGTGTTGGCTGTACCTAAGTCCATCGCTATTTCCTGTGTAAAAAAATTAAATAATCCCATTGTAGATCGTTATTTGAATAGTTGAAGTTGAATGAAGCAAAATTCATCTAAAATCCTTACAATACAAAGCTTTTTGCAAATGATTCACAAAGTTTTTTTCACCCAAAATTTTATGCAAACTCGTAACCAATATCTTTTCTAAAATACATGCCTTCAAACTGAATATGGGAGAGTGCTTTTTGTGCTTTTTGAACTGCATCTTGTAGGTCTGTGCCTTTAGAAGTAACTGTTAATACACGACCTCCTTTGGTAACGATTGCATTATCTTGAAACCCAGTACCAGCTTGAAATACAAGGCAGTCGGGTAATTGCTGTGCAGCTTCTATTCCAGCAATGGGAAAGTTTTTTTGATAGGAACCTGGGTAGCCACCACTTACAGCCATCACTGTTGCAAAGGCATCGTCATGGTATTGAATATTTACGTCTTCTAAAGTGCCATTATCGGCAGCAGCTAGCAGACTTACTAAGTCGGTTTGCAAGCGAGGTAGAATTACCTCTGTTTCTGGGTCCCCCAACCTGCAATTGTATTCAATCACATAAGGCTCTCCCTTGCAATTCATAAGTCCAAAGAACACAAATCCCTTATATACAAGGCCTTCCTGCTGAATTCCCTGAATAGTGGGCTCCACAATTTGAGCATTTACTTTATCCATAAAAGCGGCGTCCATAAAGGGTACAGGGCTCACGCAACCCATACCACCCGTATTTAAACCTGTATCTCCTTCGCCAATTCTTTTATAGTCCTTGGCATGTCCAATGATTTGATAATTTGTGCCATCGGTTAAAGCAAAAACACTCACCTCAATACCTTCCAAGAACTGCTCTATCACTACCTTGTCGCTGGCAGCGCCAAACTGTTTGTCCTGTAGCATTTCTTTAAAACACGTAAGCGCTTCTTGGTGGGTGCTGGCAATAATAACGCCTTTGCCAGCCGCTAGTCCATCTGCTTTTAAAACAATGGGTAGGGCATGAGCGCTAATGTAGGCAAGACCTTGCTCATAATTTTCAAGGGTGAATTCGGCATAACTAGCAGTAGGAATTTTATGTCTTTGCATAAAATGTTTACTGAAGGCCTTGCTGCCTTCCAACTGCGCCGCATTGGCAGAAGGGCCAATTAGATTAATATGTTCGGTTAAAGGGTCGTTCGCAAAAAAATCATAAATCCCTTTTACAAGAGGCTCCTCGGGCCCCACTACAATCATTTCTATTTGATTGGCTAGGGCTGCTTTTTTAAGGGCATCAAAATCATTTATTTCAATAGGTAAATTCGTTCCAAACTGAGCAGTACCAGGGTTCCCAGGGGCTATAAAAATTTCATCACACTGATGACTTTGCGCCATTTTCCATGCTAAAGCATTTTCTCTTCCACCGCTACCAATGAGTAAAATATTCATAATTAAAGGGATTGCACCACGAAAGTAAAATTTATTGAATGGATTTTATTAATTTGAGTCAATTAAATAACAAATACTTATGTCATCCACTACTTCTAAACACCCTAAAGGATTATATGTTTTGTTTGCAACAGAAATGTGGGAGCGTTTCAACTATTATGGTATGCGTGCTATCTTGGTTTTATTCTTAACCAAGGCCTTGTTATTTGACAAAGTTTTTGCCTCACAAGTGTATGGTAGTTATACAGGCTTGATTTACTTAACACCGCTTTTAGGGGGTTATATCGCTGACAGGTATTGGGGTAATAACCGCTCTATCATTGCAGGTGGCTTGGTGATGGCCATTGGAGAATTTGTACTGTTTTTTTGTGGGCATTTTTATGAAAATGCAGGACTCGCCATGCCCTTATTTTATATTGGACTGGGTTGTATGATTGCAGGCAATGGCTTTTTCAAGCCCAATATTTCAAGTATGGTAGGGCAGTTGTATCCCAAGGGCGATAAAAAAATTGACGCAGCCTACACTATTTTTTATATGGGCATTAATACAGGGGGTGCATTGGGTCCAGCAGTTTGTGGTCTCTTTGGAGAAACGGGTAAGAATGGAGATTTTAAATGGGCTTTTTTTGCAGGCGGTGTTGCCATGATATTAAGTGTTATTACGCAAATAGTTTTTCAGAAAAAATATTTAGTGGATGCAGAAGGTCAGTCCATTGGAGAAGCGCCTAAAGATGCTCCGACTTGGTTTCAAAAAATTCCAGCCATGGTGGGCTTTTTATTTTTAATTTCTTTAGTCACCATTGCCTTGGTATACATTGATATTAAAGTAGTGAGTTATTTATTTTGGTTGTTACTAGCTTGTATAATTTTAATTGCCTTTGTCATTTTTTCAGATAAGTCATTGGATATGATTCAAAAGAAAAAAGTAGCCGTGCTATTTACAGTTTCTTTTTTCGTGATATTTTTCTGGAGCGCTTTCGAGCAAGCTGGCGCCTCGCTTACTTTTTTCGCTTCAGAGAATACACAAAGAGACCTTGGATTTTATGTAGTGCCTGCAAGTTATTTCCAATCGCTTAATTCATTATTTGTTGTAACACTTGCGCCCTTGGTGGCATGGGTTTGGATAAAATTAGGAAAGAGAGAACCTTCTTCTCCTTTTAAAATGGCCATGGGTTTAATGCTATTAGCCCTAGGTTATTTATGGATAGCTACTGGTGTGAACGGAGTAGGAACAGGTATTAAAGTGAGTATGATTTGGTTAATAGGTATGTACATGATGCATACATTCGGAGAACTTTGTTTATCACCCATAGGCCTTGCTATTTTCAATAAACTAGCGCCTATTAAATTTGCCTCTTTATTAATGGCAGTATGGTTTACAGCCAATGCCTTTGCGAATAAATTAGCGGGTGTATTTAGTGCCCTCTATCCAGAAAATGGAAAGATTACTTCTTTTGCGGGTTATCAAATTTCCAACCTGCATGAGTTTTTTATGTTCTTCGTATTAATGGCAGGAATTGCTTCAGTCATTTTGTTTTTGATTTCAAATAAGTTGAAAAACTTAATGACCCAGTAGGGATTTATAAAGTAAGAATAAAATATCAACCCATCGCTCCCTCTCGCTCTGCTCATTC
>CALPSK010000045.1 GCA_943326215.1 Sediminibacterium ginsengisoli
GCAGTCCTGCCGACTTAAACGCCATTGTAGTGGGTGGACACGGCGATACGACTATGATACCTTTAATTAAGCATGCTACTTGGAATAGTATTCCTGTTACTAAATTTTTAGATGCAGCAGCACAAGAAAAAATAGTGAACGATACCATGGTAGGCGGCGCCACCCTTACTAAATTATTAGGTACTTCTGCTTGGTATGCACCAGGTGCAGCAGGAGCAGCCCTTGTAGAAAGTATTGTAAGAGATGAGAAAAAATTATTTACTTGTTGCGTAAGCTTGAATGGCGAATATGGACAAAAAGATATTTGTTTAGGCGTTCCTGTAGTGATTGGCAAGAATGGTTGGGAGAAAATTGTTGCCATGGATTTATCTGCAGATGAGCAAGCTGCCTTTAACAAAAGCGCAGACGCTGTTAGAAGTATGAATAATGTTTTGAAAACATTATAATTAAATCAGAACATAGTCAGCGTAATAAACTTAATGAGTTAATATACAAAAGCCTTCTACTTCAATGTAGGAGGCTTTTTAGTTTTATGAACTATAGAAAAACTAATTAATTAAATAGTGTATCTAATTAATTGTTCTAATTATTTAGATGGTAAGCTATAAAGTAGATTAAGAGACTTTATAATACTCATTTGCCTTAGCGGCAATGGTATTCATATTTTGTAGTCGCATACAAGCAAAATGCCCTTGAGGACATTTATTCTCCCCTTGCTTCGAACAAGGCTGGCAACTTAATTGAGCTACCATTGAATTATAATGAGGCGTACTAGAACCTGTTGGATAATAAGCCTCGAATTGTAAAGCAGGGCTAGTAGCCCCCCAAATAGTAATAGTAGGTTTTTTAAAGGCAGCGGCTACATGCAAAAAACCAGTATCGTGTGAAATCACCAACTGCGCCATTTGAATAATACTAGCCGACTCTTTTAAGTCATACTTACCCGTCGCATTGTAAATAAAATTGGGAACAGCCAATGCTATTTCATTAGCGCTAGTAATGTCCTCCTTCCCTCCAATAAGTACAATGGGCTTATTTATTTGCTTGGCAAGTTCAATCCATTTTTGTACAGGCATTTTTTTATTAAAATAAGAAGCCCCAATTACAAAAGCAATAAAACCCGCCTGATGGCTTGTAGGTAAATTAGCTGCTTTAAAACTATAGTCCTTTGGGAAAAAATAATCTAAGCCTTTGCCATCATTACTAATTTTAAAATGATGAAGCGTATCGATATATCTATCACAGACATGGGTATTGGGTAAAAAGTTAAACTTCAGTTTTGCATATAACCATTTTTGGATGCTCAATTTTTTATAAGAAAAAGCAGGAACCCCTAATGCTTTTTTAATTTTCCAAGTTCTAATATTATGGTGCAAGTCTATAATATAATCAAAGGGGATTTCTTTTAAAGCAGCAATTGTCTTGTCTAAATTTTCATCTAAAAAATGGAAATGATCTATGTTCGGATTGCCTATCACCAAATCTTTCATTGAAAGCTTGGTTAAAAAATGTATTTCAACACCGGGTATTTGATTTTTAGCGCAGCGAACCGCAGGTGTGGTTAAAACAATATCACCAATAGAAGAAAAACGGATAAATAATAAACGCATACTCTTGAATAACTATGGAAGTGGGGTATCATGTTCTAGATAATCTAAATCCTTGTGATAAGTTTCTTCTGTATAAACAAAAGCAATAAGGGTAATAATCATGACAGTAGCCGCTGTGAAAATGCCACTTTGCACAATATTCCAACCCATAGTTTTTTGTAAAATATCTAAGAATAAAAAATTAATTAAAGGCAGGGCACCTCTAACCATATTGGGAATGGTAGTAGCTGCCGTAGCTCTTAAGTTCGTGCCAAACTGTTCTGCAGCCATGGTATTGAAAATAGCCCAGTAGCCGGTGCTAAAACCAAGAAAGCCACAAATGGCATACATTCTGTCATCGGTATTATTAAAATTGCTAAAAAACAAAACCATGCCGAATACACTCAAAGCATAAAATAATAAGAGGGCTTTTTTTCTACTTTTAAAATATTGACTCACATAACCAATGAGCAAATCTCCGGTGGCAATACCTATATAGGCAAACATGACCGACTTACCTGAGTCAATTAAATTCACTCCATATAAAGTAGAGGCAAACTTATTGCTATAGTTTATCATTACGCCAATTACAAACCAAGTAGGTAGGCCAATTAAAATAGCCTTGATGTATTTTGAAAAGCGTTTATAAGAACTAAAGAATAATAAAAAATTACCTTTTGAAATATTAGCCAGCTTCGCCGACTCAAACATAAAGGACTCTGCTACTTTAACGCGTAATAATAGTAGTAAGAAACCAAGTACTCCTCCTATTTGATAACATAATCTCCAGTCAGCTGTAAATTTAAATGTAAAATAAGCAAAGACAGCGCCAAATAAACCAATACCTGCCACCAAGGATGTGCCAATGCCTCTTTTGTTTTTAGGAAGCATTTCAGAAACCAGTGTAATACCCGCTCCCAATTCACCCGCTAAACCAATCCCTCCTAAAAAACGACAATACGCATACTGATCAACAGTTTGTACAAAGGAGGTTAAAAAATTGGCAGTTGAATAAAGTATTATGGATCCAAACAAAACCTTTAGTCTTCCTTTTTTATCGCCTAGTACACCCCATAAAATACCCCCAATTAACAAACCGGACATTTGCCAGTTAATGATATGCGCGCTATCTACAATGATGGTTTCAGCAGTGGAACCTAAACTCATTACACTAGGCTGTCTTACAATGGTAAATAAAAGCAAGTCGTATACGTCTACAAAATAACCAAGGGCCGCTACTAAAACGGGCAGTGACAATATACCTATTTGTTTATTCGAGGTCATCATTTTAAAAAAGTTTTATCTACGTTGAATTTCTTATTTTTTATTTCTTAATACTGTATTCTCACTATTCTATTGCTACTAGTACTTATTCTTTTTATTAACTGTATTATTTTTGAGCTCTATGCTTAATGACTTGAAAAATAACTGGAGCAGTTGTTACAAATACAATAACTAATACAATTATTTCTAAATGCTTTTTTAAATCGAATTGAAATTGATTGAGTACATAGGCTTGTAAAAAATGTCCAGCGCAAAGCATAGAAGCTACCCAGGCCAAGCAACCCACCACATTAAAGTAAGTAAACTTTGCCTTATCCATTTTTACAATACCTGCCACAATGGGGGCAAATGTTCTTACAATAGGAATGAACCTAGCAATAACAATAGCACGCCCTCCATGCTTTTCATAAAAATTTTGGGCTTGTACTAAATACTTTTTCTTGAAAAATATATTTTCTTTCCAGTCATACATAGCTGGCCCCACTTTATTACCAATTTGATACCCTACATAATTACCAAAGATACCCGCCGCTGAAATAAAAGAGAAGATGATAAATAAATTAAGCCATTCATTGTCACTTGCAAAAATTTGGGCAGCTAGTGGCGCACTATATATACCTGCTACAAAAAGTAAACTATCTCCAGGTAAGAAAAAACCAAAGAATAAACCGGTTTCTGCAAACACTACAAATAATAATAACCAAAGCCCCCCGTTTTCAATATAATATTGAGGTTGTAATAATTGGCTCCAATGAAAGGCGTCTAATAAAGTAATCATTAATAAAATATTTAAGCTTCTGCAGGATTTTCAAGTGCTCCCTCCCATTTACTTACCACTGTGGTGGCTAAGCTATTGCCGAGTACATTGGTCGTAGATCTAAACATATCGCAGAAATGGTCAATAGGTAAAATTAAAGCAATGCCTTCTGGAGGAATATTAAACATGGCACAAGTAGCAGTAACTACAATTAATGAAGCGCGCGGCACACCTGCAATGCCTTTACTGGTTAACATTAATACAAGCAGCATGGTTAACTGAGTAGGAATATCTATATGAACACCATAGGCTTGTGCAATAGCCAAACTTGCAAAAGTCATATACATCATACTTCCATCTAAATTAAATGAATAACCTAATGGAAGAATAAATGAAACAATTTTGTCCTTACAACCAAAACGCACAAGTTCTTCTGATAATTTAGGAAATACCGCCTCACTACTAGTGGTACTAAAAGCAATGACTAAGGGAGAAGTTATATGTCTTAATAAAGAAGGAACTCTTTTGCCTAAAACTAAAAATCCAACCCCTAATAAGAAAATCCATAGCACCCCAATGCCCATTAAAAAGTATAATAAATATTTACCATAAAAAGCGAAAATGGCTAAGCCCTTACTTGCAATAACGGCAGCAATGGCACCAAAAACACCTAGTGGCGCAAAATTCATCACATAGCCCACCATTTTTAAAATAATATGCGAAACCGTTTCCAATGCTTTTATAAAACCTTTGGCAGCATCTCCAATAGCAGCTGCTGCTACTCCAAAGAAAATACTGAAAATAACAATTTGCAATATTTCATTATTAGACATGGCCTCAAACATACTTTTTGGAAAAACATGTTCTACAAAATTGATTAAACTAAAGGACTTCGTGTTCCCCAGTAAATCCTTGGCACCACTAGTATCTGCATTGCTTAATGCAATTCCTTCTCCTGGTTTAAAAATATTTACTAGCACCAGTCCTATTAACAAACTCACAAGTGATGCTGTTATAAACCATAACATGGCCTTACCCCCTACACGACCTACTGTTTTTAAGTCGCCTAATTTTGCAATACCCACTACCAAAGTACTAAACACAAGTGGGGCAATAATCATTTGCACCAAGCGTAAGAAAATGGTCGTTAATAATTTGCTGTTTTTAGAAAAACTAGCAATGGTCTGTTCATTATAATTTTCGTGAATATAATAGCCTAGAATAGCCCCAGCAATCATGGCAATAACAATGTAAATAGTAAGTTTATTCGATTTTTTCATGCGATAGTAATTACTGCAATATAAGACTTAAGTGTTAAAAAAATAAGCAAAAAAAAGGGCCATTTTCCATGGAATTATAGCCTGATTTTGCAAAAAAAGTGCTATTTTCCAAGATAAATTGAAACCACAACAAACCAATTATTTATGAGTTTATTTAGAAAGAAAGATTTGTCCGCCATGTTAGCTCAGGCAGATGATGGAGGCAAAGGATTAAAGCGCACTTTAGGTGCTGGTAATTTAGTGGCCTTAGGTGTAGGCGCGATTATAGGTGCAGGCTTATTTGTAAGAACTGCCGCTGCTGCTGGACAAGCTGCAGGACCAGGCGTTACTTTATCCTTTATAGTAGCAGCCGTAGGTTGCGCTTTTGCAGGTTTATGTTACGCAGAATTTGCTGCCATGATTCCTATTTCAGGTAGTGCTTACGCATACTCTTATGTAACTATGGGAGAAACAGTTGCCTGGATTATTGGATGGGCTTTAATTATGGAATATGCATTAGGTGCCGCAACGGTTTCTATTGCTTGGAGTGAATATTTAAACAAGCTGCTGGGAGGAGCCATCCCTTATGAATGGAGCCACTCCCCGCTGGAAAGTGTAACCGATTCAGCTGGTGTACTTCATCATGGTTTTATGAATGCGCCTGCACTAGTAATATTATTATTGTTAACCTTATTATTAATTAAGGGAACGCAAGAGTCTGCTGTAGTCAATGCAATTATAGTATTTGTTAAAGTAGCCATTGTAATTTTATTTATTATTTTAGGCTGGCAGTTTATTCGTCCAGAAAATCATACCCCTTATTTAATTCCTGCCAACCAACCACCAGTGATTGATGCATCTGGTAAAGTTATTGCGGACTACTCTAGCGTATTCAAACATGGCTGGGGCGGTGTATTAGGTGGTGCAGCGATTGTATTTTTTGCATTCATTGGTTTTGATGCAGTATCTACAGCAGCACAAGAAGCAAAGAATCCTAAAAGAGATATGCCTATTGGTATTTTAGGTTCATTAGTAGTATGTACTATTTTATACATTTTATTTGGACACGTATTAACAGGGGTTGCTAACTGGAAAGATTTTGTGGATCCTTTAAAAGGACGTGAAGCATCTGTTGCTTATGCGATTTCAACTTATATGACAGGCTATGGCTGGTTAGCCACAGCAGTAACGGTAGCTATTTTAGCAGGATTTAGTTCTGTAATTTTAGTGATGTTAATGGGTCAGTCACGCGTATTCTATTCAATGGCCAATGACGGATTACTTCCAAAAGTATTCTCTGAACTACATCCTAAGTATAGAACACCGTATAAATCTAACTGGATTTTATTTATTTTCGTTGGAGGATTTGCAGCATTCGTACCAGGTAATGTAGCAGGTGATTTAACCTCATTTGGTACGCTATTTGCCTTTGTACTAGTAAGTGCAGGTATTTGGATATTAAGACGCAAATCACCTGATATGGAGCGTCCATTTAAAACTCCATTAGTGCCATTGGTACCCATTTTAGGAGCAGTTATTTGCTTAGCAATGATCTTCGCCCTAGATGCGCAAACATTGAAAGTAGCCTTTGCTTGGATGGCTTTAGGCCTAGTGGTTTACTTCCTTTATGGTCGTAAACATAGTAAATTGAATAACTAATTGTATTTTAATATAAATTAGAAAAGTCCTCTCGATTACTCGGGGGGACTTTTTTTTCTTATTTTTGCATCTCTTAATACATACAACTATGGGAAGAATATTTGAAGTTAGAAAAGCCACCATGTTCAAAAGATTTGATCGTATGGCAAAGCAATTTACCCGCATTGGTAAAGAAATTGTTATTGCTGTAAAAGCAAGTGGCCCTAACCCAGATGACAACCCTGCTTTAAGAAGATGTTACCAGAATGCAAGAAGTGTGGGTATGCCCAAGGATCGTGTAGAAGCGGCTATTAAAAGAGCCATGGGAAAAGACACTAGCAACTACGAAGAAATTTTATACGAAGGCTATGCACCA
>CALPSK010000046.1 GCA_943326215.1 Sediminibacterium ginsengisoli
GGCCACCTGCTTCACCTGAATGGTGTCAAACTCTTTAATTTCTGTCTTGCGCTCTTTACCCTTGCCATATTTCTTAGTTAGGTTTTCATAATAAGCCACAGCATAATCCACTAAATTGGCTAAATGATTCTTCACTTCTCTAATTTCTTCTTCAATAGTTTTAATTTGAGCGTTCAGTTCGTCAATATCTAATTTATAAATTCTTCTAACCGGCTTATCGGTTAATTTTAATAAATCGGTACGCTCAATTGGTTTTTTAAATTTCTTCTTGAAAGGTAAAAAGGCATCATTAATAGCATCAATTACTTTATCCCAGCTAGCATGCTTCTTTTCAAGTTCTTTATATATCTTTTCTTCAAAGAAAATCTTTTCCAAACTAGTGAAATGCCATTTATCTTCTAACTCTTTTAATTGAATTTTTAATTCTAGCTCCAATAAACTCTTGGTATGGTCTACTGAATGACGCAGTAAATCAGAAGCTCCTAAAAATTGAGGTCTTTGACCCACAATCACACAGGCATTGGGAGAAATACTTATTTCACAATCTGTGAAGGCATATAAAGCGTCAATGGTAATATCTGGTGATATACCTGTAGCTAAATCAATTTGAATTTCCACTTCAGCAGCTGTTACATCGGTTACCTTTTTAATTTTAATCTTACCTTGGTCATTGGCCTTGGTAATACTTTCCATTAATTGAGTGGTGGTCACACCATATGGAACGTCTTTAATAACTAAAGTTTTCTTATCAAACTCTTCAATATGTGCTCTTACTCTTACTTTGCTTCCTCTTCTTCCATCATTATAATTACTAGCATCAATCATACCACCCGTTTGAAAATCGGGTAATAATTGAAACTTCTTCCCTCTTAAATGTTTAATAGCAGCATCGGTAATCTCTATAAAATTATGTGGAAGAATTTTGGTGGATAAACCCACTGCAATACCATCGGCTCCTTGTGCTAATAATAAAGGAAACTTCATAGGAAGGGTAACGGGTTCTTGCTTACGACCATCATAGCTTAAAGCCCAATCGGTAGTTTTACCATTAAAAGCTACTTCTAAAGCAAACTTGCTCAAACGCGCTTCTATATATCTAGCTGCAGCTGCATCATCTCCAGTTCTTACATCCCCCCAGTTACCTTGGGTTTCCACAAGCATATCTTTCTGACCAATATTGACCAAGGCATCTCCAATACTGGCATCACCATGCGGATGATACTGCATACTTTGACCAATAATATTAGCTACTTTATTAAACCTGCCATCATCCATTTCTTTCATGGCATGTAAAATTCTGCGTTGAACGGGTTTTAAACCATCTTCAATGGCCGGTACCGCACGCTCTAATATTACATAAGATGCATAGTCTAAGAACCAATTTTTATATTGGCCTTGCACTCCCGATTCATTCTCTGTAACCCTACTTAAATTTTTCTCTTTTGCCATATTAACTGTTCTTTAGAGACGGTAAGTATCTTCACTACCTTCTGCTAAACTATTTAATTCTAAAAAAATAATATCTGTCAACGCCTTTACTTCATGCCAAACATTGGCTTCAATAATCACTCTAGAAGGCGCTTCTATGGTGAGATTTCCCTTTTCTTCCGTAAGCAAGTTTTTCCATTCCATTTGGATAGAGCCTTGCACTAATAACATTTCTTCGGGGTTCTTACCTGGCGACTTCCCCTTATGATAATGTTGTCCACTTATCGTACCCGCATTTCTATACACTAATAAAAACTCTCCAGTTCTATTGGTGCTAAAATAATGAAGTGCCCCACGCTCATCAATTGCTTTTACATCTATTTTAGAAACGCTTACACTCATTTTATTATTTTAAACAACTATTATCTGATCAAATTCTATTACTATTTATAAAAGCGCTAATTCTTTAATAAATAGTATTACTAATTCTACTTTTATATCCTTAGTCTTCTGCAACCACCGATGATCCTCCTGGCATTTGCACCACGATATCCTTCCAACCTTTCTGCCAATTTCCTGCAAAAACAATTTTACCCATTTCAGCCATGGCTTTTAATCTTGAAACAATAAAGGCATCTCCTGTTTTAATTTTCATTTTACTTATAATATGTGCTATAGCACTAGGAAGTTTTTGCGCATTTTTAGTAAGTAAAGAATAAATGTCTTTGTCATAAAAGCTAATAGGCATACTCACTAATTTCTTACCACCCTCTAAAAAACGAACACTTTCATTTTCTTGACATAATTTTTTCCACTCATCTGGATCAATTTCAAATTCACTTAAAGTAATTGGGCGCGCTAATTTTTTAGCTTTCAAGAATTCCTTGGGTTGGATTTCACTTAAGTGAGTTGGATAAAACAATTGTCCTTTATCATTTAAAAATGGCAAGTTATTTAAATACAAAACTTGCAATCGACCTTGATAAGGCTTTAGCTGTGTCATTAACCAATAATAACCGCAAACATCGTGTGCATTTTGACCCATCCAAAACCATACTTCTTCTTCAGGGTTTGCTTCTAAACTTTCTATAAGTTGATTTACTGTTAATTTATCATCTACAATATCTAACTGCTCCTCATAAGGCGAATGCTCTAATATATTCTTCCACCAATCACGTCTTACTTGATACCCTTCGGTTTCATAAATGTCAAGTATGGGGCCAACGGCATAGTCGTCCTTTATTTCAACGACCTTACCAGCCAAAGAATCATCTAAGGCTATGGCTTCTTCAATAGAAGCTATATCTGCTGTATTAAATACTAAGTGTATCATGCGCTTTATCCAATTCTACTTTTAAATTATTGATAATAAAATCCTGTCTCTCTTGGGTATTCTTACCCATATAATATTCTAATAAATGCTGAATATGATCTCCTTGTTCTAAAATAACAGGATCTAATTTAATGTCTGCATTAATAAACTTGCCAAATTCTTCAGGACTAATCTCTCCTAGACCTTTAAACCTTGTAATCTCTGGCTTGGAACCTAATTCTTTAATAGCAGCCTGCTTCTCAGCTTCATCATAACAATAAATGGTCTTTTGCTTATTACGTACTCTAAATAAAGGCGTCTCTAAAACAAATACATGGCCTTTTTTTACTAAGTCTGGGAAGAATTGCAAAAAGAAAGTAAGAATTAATAAACGTATGTGCATACCATCTACATCGGCATCGGTAGCAATCACCACTTGATTATACCTTAAACCTTCTAAACCTTCTTCAATATTTAAAGCGTGTTGTAATAAATTAAATTCTTCGTTTTCGTATACCACTTTCTTGGTTAAACCAAAAGCGTTCAAAGGTTTACCCCTTAAACTAAATACCGCTTGGGTGTCTACATTTCTAGACTTCGTTATACTTCCACTAGCAGAATCTCCCTCGGTAATAAATAAGGTACTGCCTTGTTGTAAAGAAATAAACATTTCTTTATTCTTAGCAGGCAAATCGTCGTTTAAATGCACACGACAATCTCTTAATTTTTTATTATGCAAATTAGCCTTCTTCGCTCTTTCATTTGCTAATTTTTTAATGCCTGCTAATTCTTTTCTTTCGTGTTCGTTTTGTTCAATTCTTTTTTTAAGTGCTTCTGCAGTAGCTGTATTTCTATGCAAGAAGTTATCTAATTCTTTCGCTAAAAATTCAGTTATGAAATTCTTCATGCTTGGCCCGCCCTCTGCCACATTCTGAGATCCTAATTTTGTTTTGGTCTGACTTTCAAATACAGGTTCTTGCACTCTTACTGAAATAGCCGCTACTATGCTAGTTCTAATATCAGAGGCGTCGTAATCTTTTTTATAAAAATCACGAATGACTTTAATATAGGCTTCTCTAAAGGCTTGTTGATGCGTTCCACCCTGTGTAGTGTATTGACCATTTACAAAAGAAAAAATATCTTCTCCATAATCGTTATTGTGAGACATGGCTACTTCAATATCATCGCCTTTCAAATGTATAATAGGATATCTAAGTTCGTCTGGATTGGTTTTTCTTTCTAGTAAGTCTAATAAACCATTTTTACTCACATACTTTTTATCATTAAATAAAATACTCAAGCCTGCATTTAAATAACAGTAGTTCCATAATTGTCCATCGATATACTCATGTATATAATGAAAGTTTTTGAACATGGAAGAATCTGGTGTAAACACTACCAAGGTACCATTAGCTTCCGTTGTTTTGACTTCTTTGGTTTCACTAATCAATACTCCTTTTTTAAAAGTAGCAGTTCTTTGCTTGCCTTCTCTAAATGCAGTCACTAAAAAATCTTCACTTAAGGCGTTTACCGCTTTAGTACCTACTCCATTTAAACCCACCGATTTTTGGAAGGCCTTACTATCGTATTTAGCACCTGTATTTATTTTACTTACTACATCTACAATTTTTCCAAGTGGAATACCGCGACCATAATCTCTAATGGTCACTTCTTTTCCTACAATGCCAATTTCAATTTGTTTACCATAGCCCATGGTATGTTCATCGATACAGTTATCAATGACCTCTTTCATAAGTACATAAATACCATCATCAGGAGCTGAACCATCTCCTAA
Source organism: Sediminibacterium ginsengisoli (assembly GCA_943326215.1). Taxonomy (GTDB): domain Bacteria; phylum Bacteroidota; class Bacteroidia; order Chitinophagales; family Chitinophagaceae; genus Sediminibacterium; species Sediminibacterium ginsengisoli_D. Next base: position 4,536 of record CALPSK010000046.1, read on the forward strand.
TTTACCTATATACATTCCTGGTCTTAATCTTATATGTTCCTTCCAATCTAAAGACCGAATCGAATCTTCGTTATACTCTGATGGAATCTTTGTTTCTGCCATAATTATCAATGCTTTAGGGGCATAAAAGGGCCCTTGTCTGACTGCAAATCTAATGAGCGTGGTGGTTACCCCAATTTTACTTTTCACCAATTGCCCTAATTATGTGGATAAACGATTATTCTCTTATCTTTAAAGCATCAAAACAGACCCAAAATACCCCATTACCGACCTTGCTTATATCAAGCAGAAGGCTGAGGCTTTAAGCGCCGAAAACGATCAATTTCAGTCCTTTATAGCAGCTATAGATAGTAAAACCCTTGACGCGGAAGCCTTTTCATTGTCTGAACAGATTAGCCCTAAGATAGATTGCACCAGCTGTGGCAATTGCTGTAAAAGCTTAATGGTCAATATAGATGAAGCTGAAGCTTCTAATTTAGCCAAGCATTTAGGAAAAACAAGAGAGGATTTTGATACTGAATTTATCTCTAAAGGAGAATCGGGCCGTATGGTGATCAATGCTATACCCTGTCATTTTCTAGTAGGGAATAGTTGTTCTGTCTATGAACACCGATTTGCAGGATGTAAAGAATTCCCTGCCTTTCATGTGCCTGAATTAAAGAGAAGAATGTTTACCACTTTTATGCATTATGACCGCTGCCCCATAATCTTTAATGTAATAGAAAATTTGAAATTAAATTTAGAATTTAAGAAATCGGAAAATTAAGATGAGCATTCAATTTGGTATAGATCATTTACTTACTTTAAATCCGAAATGGAAAACAAAAAAGATAGCTTTTTTGACCAATGATGCTGCCACTACTATTAAAGGTATATCCAGCAGAAAGGCTTTGATAGATGCAGGATTTAATATTGTACTATTATTTTCCCCTGAACATGGTATTAGTACCAAGGGCGAAGATGGATTGAAAATGAAAGATGCAGTAGACCCGATTACTGAATTAAAAGTCATTAGTTTATACAATATCAAATTAGCACCTACTAAAGAAGACTTAAAAGGTATTGATTTACTACTATTTGACATACCCGATGCAGGTACTCGTTTTTATACTTATTTATGGACAATGAGTTATTATATAGAAACGGCAGCTAAATTTAAATTACCTGTAATTATTTTAGACAGACCGAACCCATTAGGAGGAATTTTTAATTTAGTTGAAGGCCCCATGCTAGATAGTTCGCTGAGTAGCTTTATTGGAAGGTTCTCTATACCTATAAAACACCAGTCAAGTTTTGGTGAATTGGCGAAGTATTTTAACGAAAGTCAAAATTGGAATGCCCAATTAGAAGTGATACCATGCAAAAACTTAAAAAGAGAAAACTTATTTTTTGATTGGAATTATAAATGGATCAACCCTTCCCCTGCACTTCAAAATTTTGAAGCTTGTTTATTGTATCCTGGTTTATGTTTATTTGAAGCCACCAATGTTTCTGTGGGCAGAGGCAGCGACTATTCATTTGAATGGATAGGTGCCTCTTGGTTTAATATGCCTGCCATTGTATTGGTTTGGCAAAACATACTGAAAGACGATATAAAAATTGAAACACTTCGATTAACCATGTTAATTGATAACGAAATAGAAGACATTAAAGGCATTAGAATTAAAGTCATTGCTCCGAGTACATTTAATCCGGTTTTAACAGGGCTTATTTTATTAAAACTCATTAAGGATATTCACCCACAAGACTTTAAGTGGCAGCCTTATCCCACCCATGTAAACCCATCTGGTGCTAATCATTTATCTTTACTCTTAGGAATTCCTGATGCAGAAAAACTATTCGACCTTCCCTTAAAAGATTGGTTGAATAAAGTAGTATCGGCTTTAAAAGTATCACAATGGAAAAAAACCATGCAGCCCTATTTACTCTATGAATAACGATGTCATTATGAAAAAAACATTCCTTCCTAAAACTATAAGATGGACATTCTATTCAGGATTTGTTTTCCTGATTATAATGAGTTTATTAAGATTCGTTTTTGTAAATTACTTCTCTGCACCTGCAAGTGCCGATAACAATTTAACTAGTTCTTATATTTTAGGCTTTAGATACGATTTAAGGTATGTAACAATTGTAATGATGATTACCTTACTATTTTCCTATATAAAACCCTTAAATCCCTTTGATAAAAAATTAGGAAAACAAATAGCTATCATTACTTGGATGCTATTTAGCAGTCTCTTATTATTTTTCTATACCGCCGATTTTATACATTATGCTTATGTGCACCAAAGACTCAATGCGAGTATCTTAAGTTATATCGACAACCCACTTATCTCA
>CALPSK010000047.1 GCA_943326215.1 Sediminibacterium ginsengisoli
GTTCGCTATTATAATTAAAGGCATAAGGTAAAGGAAAGGTTTCGCCATATCTGTAATTAAAACGCTCTGCAAAATTACGGGCCATTTCTAAGTTTTGTTCTTGGTCCTTGCCCACAGGCACTTTCACTGCACGGTGTATTAATATATCGGCTGCTTGTAAAACCGGATAAGTAAGTAAACCTGCATTTACATTTTCAGGTTGCATGCGTACTTTGTCTTTAAAAGAAGTGGTCTTTTCTAATTCGCCTTTATAAGCCAACATATTTAAATACAAATACAATTCTGCAATTTCTGGAACATCGCTTTGAACATATAAAGACACTTTTTCTGGGTCTAATCCACAAGCAATATTTTCAGCCACGACTCTAAGTACACTTTCTTTTAAAGTTTTGGTATCGGGATGTGTAGTTAGGCTATGCCAGTTGGCTACGAAAAAATAACAGTTGTATTCGTCTTGCATACGCACATAATTACGCATGGCGCCAAAATAATTGCCTAGGTGCAAGAAGCCTGTAGGCCTAATTCCGCTTAATACAATTTCCTTTTTCATAGAACTGCGAAGATAATGAATCAGGAACCCATTTTTTGCCATCTTTTTGGGATATTTGTACAGAATTTAAAAATAGTCAGTTTGAGCACAGCTTCTCTTTTATCTAACCCCATTGAATACCTAAAAGGGGTGGGCCCTTTAAGGGCTGATCTGCTTAAAAAAGAGTTGAGTTTATTCACTTTTAACGACCTACTGCACCATTTTCCGCATCGCCATATTGACAAAACCAAGGTAGGTACCATTGCTTCCATCACCCCAGATATGGATTTTATTCAAATAAAAGGGGTTTTACAAGGCATCGATATCATTGGGGTAAAAAGGTCGAAACGCTTGGTGACCCAATTAAAAGACGAGACGGGTACCATTGAACTGGCCTGGTTTCAGGGAATTACTTGGGTGCAAAAAAATATTGTAGAGGGCCAGGCTTATTTAGTTTTTGGAAGGGTAAGTTTTTTTAATGGGAAGGCTCAAATGGTGCATCCAGAAATTGAACCTTATGTGGCAACTACGATGGCACAAAAATCTTTATTAGAGCCCGTGTATTCTAGTACGGAGAAATTAAAAGCACGTGGCCTCAATGCCAAACAAATTGGAAAATTAACACAAACCTTATTTCAACAAATAAGTGATAGAGATATTCCCGAAAATTTACCCAAGCATTTATTAGAAAACAGAATGGGCAGGTGGGAGGCTTATAGACAAATACATTTTCCAAGTTCGCAGGCCAATTATAAAAAAGCTGTAGACCGACTTATTTTTGAAGAATTATTTATAGCCCAAGTAAGACTTAATTTAATAAAAATAGATAGACATAAAAATAGCAAGGGTCTATTATTTGAAAAAGTAGGAAATTATTTTAATACTTTTTACAGCAAACACTTGCCTTTTGAATTAACGGGAGCGCAAAAAAGAGTGATTAAAGAAATTAGACAGGATGTAGGCAAGGGCTATCAAATGAACAGGCTCTTGCAGGGCGATGTAGGTAGCGGAAAAACTATGATTGCATTACTTGCTATGTTAATTGCTGCTGACAATGGTTTTCAAAGTTGTTTGATGGCACCCACTGAAATTTTAGCCACACAGCATTATGAAAGTTTATCAGCCTTGTTAAAAGAAATGCCCATTGAAATTGCATTATTAACAGGCAGTACTAAAATAGGGGAGCGTAGAAGAATATTAAAAGGCTTGTTAGAAGATGATATACATTTTGTAGTGGGTACCCATGCTATAATTGAAGATGTGGTACAGTTTAAAAATTTAGGTTTAGCGGTGATAGATGAGCAACACAGATTTGGTGTGGCGCAAAGAGCAAGGCTTTGGAAAAAATCAACCATAGCTCCGCATGTATTAGTCATGACAGCAACACCTATTCCAAGAACATTAGCCATGACAGCTTTTGGTGATTTAGATTATAGTGTGATGGATGAACTACCTCCGGGCAGACAGCCCATTAAAACAGTACACCGTTATGAAACTTCCAGAGCCAGTGTAATGGACTTTGTAAAAACTGAAATTGTAAAAGGAAGACAGGCCTATTATGTATACCCCTTAATTGAAGAAAGTGAAAAATTAAGTTTTGAAGATTTAATGCAGGGCTATGAACAAGTGAAAAGTTTTTTTCCTGAACCTACTTATAAAATTAGTATGGTGCACGGAAGACAAAGTAGTGTTGAAAAAGAAACCAATATGCACCGATTTAAAACGGGCGATACACAAATATTAGTGGGTACTACTGTGATTGAAGTAGGGGTGAATGTGCCCAATGCATCGGTGATGGTTATAGAGAGCGCGGAAAAATTTGGTTTATCACAATTGCATCAGTTAAGAGGTAGAGTAGGTAGGGGTAAAGAACAGAGTTATTGCATTTTATTAAGTAGTGTGAAAGCAGGAAGAGAAGCGAAAGCAAGACTAAAAATAATGTGCACTACCAACGATGGTTTTGTTATTGCAGAAAAAGATTTAGAAATAAGAGGCCCTGGTGATATAGATGGCACAAGACAAAGTGGTGCTTTAAACTTTAAGTTAGCCAATATCATTAATGATAAAATAGCCTTAGAAGAAGCAAGGCAGGCTGCTTTTGAGCTTTGTGAAAAGGATCCAACGCTTCAATCGCCTGAAAATGCAGTCATTAGAAGCTTTTTAATAAGTCAAAAAAGTAAAATTGGTTGGGGTAAGATTGCTTAAAGGATTCATTTTTTAATTAACTTGCCCTTACTAATTAATAAAGATTTTTATTATGAAATATACAGCCTTAGATCCGCAAATATTTATTCAAAATAGAAAGCGTTTTGTATCCAAAATGCAAAAAAATAGTATTGCCATTTTTGTAAGCAATGACGAGTATCCTTTAAATGGAGATGCCTTACACGACTATAAACAAAATACAGAATTATATTGGTTATCGGGTATTGAGCAAGAAGGTTCCATGGTGGTTTTATTTCCAGACAATCCCGATCCAAAATTTAGAGAAGTACTAGTGCTGGTAAGACCACAGGAGCTAAAAGAAATTTGGGATGGTAAAAGATTAAGGGCCAATGAGGCCACTACTATTTCAGGTATTAAAACAATTGTTTGGGTAGATGTATTAGATGGTATCTTACAACAATGGGTGCATTTAGCAGATGCCATTTATTTAGACTCTAATGAAAACGATAGAAAAAATAATTTATTAAGAACCAACGAATACCGTTTTATAGATGAGATGAAAGCAAGGTATCCTCTTCATACATTTTGCAGAGCAGCTAGCATTATGAAAGAATTGCGTGCAGTGAAAACTAAAGAAGAAGTGCAAGTCATTCAAAAAGCCATTGATATTACAGAAGTAGCTTTTAGAAGATTATTACAATTCATTCAACCGGGAGTGAAGGAATATGAAATTGAAGCAGAGATATATCATTCTTTTTTGAGTCAACGTGCCACGGGTGTTGCTTACCATAGTATTATAGCAAGTGGGGACAATGCGAGAACCTTGCATTATACAAGTAATAATAATGTTTGTAAGGATGGTGAACTAATACTAATGGATTTTGGTGCTGAGTATGGTGGCTACTGCGCCGATTTAACCAGAACAGTGCCTGTGAATGGTAAGTTTACTAAAAGACAAAAAGAAGTGTACAATGCCTGTTTGCATTTACATGATTATGCAAAGTCTATTTTAAAACCAGGCATTAGTATTTTAAATTATACCGACAAAGTAGGAGAGGAAGCGACTAAGCAATTTTTAAAAATTGGTTTAATAAGCAAGTCAGATGTAAAAAATGAAGATGCAGACAATAGAGCCTATAGAAAATATTTATACCATGGCATATCACATCATTTAGGATTAGATGTGCACGACTTAGGAACAAGAACTGCTCCTATTACTGCAGGAATGGTATTTACAGTGGAACCAGGTATATATATCAAAGAAGAAAAAATGGGGGTGCGTATTGAAAATAATTTTTGGATTACCAAAACGGGTAACCAGGATTTAATGAAAAATATACCTATTAAAGCAGAAGAAATTGAAGCCTTGATGCGAAGAGTTAAAAGCAGTAAAAAATAATAATGAAAAAACAGATTCCTAATTTAATCACACTGCTTAATTTGTTTTTTGGTTGCCTGGCCATTCTGGTTACTTTCCAATCGGGCACGATGGCCAGCTTAGATGAAACAGGTGATATGGTCATTGAAATTCCAGAACAAATTTATTATGCAAGTATGTTTATTGGACTTGCAGCCCTGGTCGATTTTTTTGATGGATTTGTAGCGCGTTTATTAAAAGTAAATTCTGAATTAGGTAAACAACTTGATTCACTTGCAGATGTAGTAAGTTTTGGAGTGGCCCCATCCTTTATAGTTTTTCAATTTTTAAGACTATCCCTTGCTACCGATATTAATGCCTTATCTCATACTACACTCATGATGGTGCCTGCCTTTATTATTGCCTTAGCAGGGGCCTACCGTTTAGCTAAATTCAATATCGATCCAGACCAAACTACTTATTTTAAAGGAGTACCCATTCCCATGATAGGTATATTAACAGCCGCCTTCCCTTTAGTGTATTGGCAGTCTCAAACTACTATTTTTTCAAAATTATTATTGAACCCTACATTTTGGTATTGCTATATTATTATCGTTTCTTATTTGATGGTGATGGATAGGCCCATGCTGGCTTTGAAGAGTTTTAGCGGCAAGAAGAAATTAATACTGCCCTTAGCCTTAGTGGCAGTAGAAACCATTATTTCTGCCTACTTTTTTAAATGGATGGCCATCCCATTTGGCTTTATTGGCTATTGCTTAGTATCTTTGTTTTACAGAAAAACAATCACTCAATAAAATTCGTATGACATTTCAAGTTCAAATTAAAGTAATGCCTTTGAAAGATTTATTAGATCCTCAAGGAAAGGCAGTTTTAGGTGGCCTACATAATTTAGGTATGACAGGTGTAAAAGATGTTAGAGTTGGAAAAAATATTACATTACAAATTGAGGCAGCCAACGAAGCAGCTGCTAGAGAAATAGCAGAGACTGCTAGTAAGCAATTATTAGCCAATGCAGTAATGGAATACTTTGAGATTGAATTTGTGAAGTAGAACTAGCTATTAATTATTTTTAATTATTTCCATGTTATATATTGTTCCCACACCTATTGGAAATTTAAAAGATTTTACTTTCAGGGCCATTGAAGTACTTCAAGAAGTAGATTTTATTTTATGTGAAGACACGCGTACTTCTTCTAAGTTATTACAGCATTATAAAATTCATAAGCCACTTACCCCTTATCATCAACACAACGAGCATAAGGTGGTGGATCATTTAGTACAACAATTACAAGCCGGAAAAAATATTGCTTTAATTACCGATGCAGGAACGCCCGGTATTTCCGATCCTGCCTTTTTATTAGTGCGTGCTTGTAAGGCAGCTGGAGTAGCCATTACAAGTTTACCTGGTGCTACTGCCTTTGTTCCAGCATTAGTGAATAGTGGTTTGCCTGCCACTCGTTTTATATTCGAAGGTTTTATTCCCTTAAAAAAAGGTAGAAAAACTTTAATGGAATCCTTGGCGAATGAAGAGCGCACCATGATATTCTATGAAAGCCCTATGCGCTTAGTTAAAACATTAGAATTATTCGCCACTCATTTTGGTGCCGACAGACAAGCATCTGTTAGTAGAGAGCTTACCAAAATTTACGAAGAAAACATCTCAGACACTTTAGCCAACTTAATTCTACACTTCTCTTCCAAGCAAGTAAAAGGGGAGATTGTGATTGTGGTGGACGGAAAGCATTAGCAAATGGCTGTTTAGCTTTACAATGAATCATGCCTTAAGATTTTTGCTCTTTATATCTTCATATTTATATCCCCGTACATATATTTAATTAGACTTTTTCTAATTAATGAATTAAATTAGCTTCTTAATTTAGTCCTATGAAAAAGAAGTTATTTCTATTCGTTTTTGCATCTATAGTATTTGCAAATTTCTCCCATGCCCAAGCCGATCGTTGGCAACAACGTATCGACTATAAAATTAAAGCAGCCCTCGATGTTACGACTAATATTATGAAGGGAACAGAAGAAATAGTGTACACGAATAATTCTCCCGATACCTTACGCAAGGTTTATTTTCATATGTATTGGAATGCATTTCAACCTAATTCTTCCATGGATATTCGAAGTAGAGAGCTTGGGAAGAATTTATTAAACTTTAGACGTGGAGCTATTACTGCCTCTAATGCAACCATGTTAGGCCAAGAAGCTACACAAGATTGGGACAGAAGGGTGAGAGACCGTATTCAAAAATTAACACCCACTGAAATAGGTTATCAAAGAATAAGTCAAATTCTAATAAATGGTAAGGCGCAAAAATTAATAGAGCACGAAACTATTTTAGAAGTGCAACTAACGCAGGCTATTGCACCGAAAACTTCTATAAAAATGTCTTTGCAATTTGAAGCGCAAGTGCCTGTTCAAATAAGACGCTCTGGCCGAGATAATGCACAGGGTGTTCGTTATTCAATGAGTCAGTGGTATCCTAAAATGGTAGAATACGACTACCAAGGTTGGAATGCCAATGCTTATATAGCGCGTGAATTTCATGGTGTTTGGGGAAATTATGATGTGAGTTTATCCCTAGACAAATCATATATGGTAGCAGCTACAGGTGTTTTACAAAACCCTAATGCAGTAGCCGATAAATTCGGTAATCTTTCTTGGAATTTCACTGGAAAAAATATTCATGATTTTATGTGGGCTGCAGATAATAAATACAAGCATTTATCTAAAGAAGTGCGTAAGGGCTTAACCTTACA
>CALPSK010000048.1 GCA_943326215.1 Sediminibacterium ginsengisoli
GGAATTGATATGTCTAATAATCATATATTGTCAACAAAAGTGGCAAAAATTCTACCTATGGGAGGATCCTATTTACTATTAATTTTTATGACTTTTGCTATTGGTGCTTTATTAGGAGGACTTGCTTCCTTAACTGGTTCTTTTCTTCGTTCAAGTAAGGCCTAATTTTTTAAAAAATAACTATTAATGATTAACTGACTTTTATCAGTTTGTCATTTTACATAAAAATAAAAGATTCTATTTATCTTTGTATTGAATTTCCCCAACCTGTAATTGGGATAAAAATTTAATTTATGTCAGTTCTACACAATCGCATCTCCAATAAGGAGTTGAAAGAAAACTTATACCAGGAAAATTTTCCGCGTACCACTATTAGTTTTTATCAGTACTTCACTATTCAAGATCCCTTGGCTTTTAGAGATGAATTGTATAAGGCTTTAAACCTATTACAAGTATTTGGGCGTATTTATATTGCCACTGAAGGCATTAACGCGCAAATAAGTGTGCCTACTCATTTATTTGAAGATTTTAAAACCTATTTATATTCCATTAAAGGGCTAGAAGGTATAAGATTAAATATTGCAGTGAATGATAACGGAAAAAGTTTTTGGGTTTTACGTATTAAGCATCGCAGTAAAATAGTTGCCGATGGTATTGAGGATGAAAGTTTTAGTATGGAAAATAAAGGCAACTATGTAAATGCCGTTCAGATGAATGAATTATTAAATTCTCCGGAAACCATTGTGATTGACATGCGCAATCATTATGAATACGAAGTAGGACATTTTGTAAATGCCATTGAAATTCCTTCAGATACTTTTAGAGAACAACTACCCATGGCAGCGGAGATGATGAAGGAAAAGAAAGATAAAAATATTATCATGTATTGCACGGGAGGCATTCGCTGTGAAAAAGCAAGTGCCTATATGATGCACCATGGTTTTAAAAATGTTTTTCATTTAGAAGGAGGCATTATAAATTATGCCAATCAAATTAAAGAGGTTGGGTTAGAGAGTCAGTTCAAAGGAAAGAACTTTGTATTTGATGATAGACTAGGAGAGAAAATTACAGAAGATATTATTTCAAAATGCCATCAGTGTGGTGCGCCTTGCGATACGCATACCAATTGCAAAAACGACGGCTGCCATTTATTATTTATTCAATGTCCTAGCTGCGCTGAAACCTATGCGGGTTGCTGTACCCAGGCCTGTACCGATATAGTTCATCTGCCAGAAGAAAAACAAATAGAACTTCGTAAAGGCATTGATAAAGGCCAGCAAATTTTTAACAAAAGCAAGCAACGCTTAAGACCTCGCTTAGGAATAGATATATAAATTTATTTAAGGTAGAATATCAATTTAAAAATATTTCATTCTTCTCTGCTCGTCATGACGCTAAAAAAATAAAAAAGAATCTAAAATTGTGAACTCGCTTCGCTCAGACATGCACAATTTTTTAACGATTCATTTTTACTTTTTCTACACGCTATGTCTCGAAGTTCAGAACTGAAATTAATTTTTAAATATCTATTCTAAAACTAACTAAGCTTTTCAAGCGAAGCGCAAACCACTTTATAAGTTTCTTCTTCAGATAATTGCTGCGGCATAAATTTTTCGCCAATCACTTGTTCGTAAAGTTCAATATATCTTTTAGAAATTATATCAATCCACTCTGCAGACATAGCAGGAACAGTTTGTCCTTCCTTACCCATGAAATTATTGGCAATTAACCACTCACGCACAAATTCTTTACTTAATTGTTTTTGTTTTTCTTTACTCGCTTGTCTTTGTTCAAAGCCATCGGCATAAAAATAACGAGAGGAATCGGGTGTGTGAATTTCATCCATTAAATAAATGGTGTCTCCAATTTTTCCAAATTCATATTTAGTATCCACTAAAATCAATCCTTGTTTAGCGGCAATTTCTTTACCTCTTTGAAATAAGGCAAGTGCATATTTTTCTAGTACTGCCCAGTCGCTTGCTGAGGCTAAACCTTGAGCAATTATTTCTTCTTTAGAAATATCCTCATCGTGTCCTTCGCTGGCTTTAGTGGAAGGGGTAATAATGGGGCTAGGGAAGAAATCGTTTTCAGCCATACCTTCTGGTAAACTTACCCCACATAAAATTCTACCTCCAGCACTATAGGTTCTCCAGGCATGACCTACCAAATTGCCACGCACAACCATTTCAATTTTGAAGGGCTCGCATTTTTTACCAATGGCCACATGGGGGGCAGGGGTATCTAGCAGCCAATTGGGGCAAATATCCCTGGTGGCCTTCAACATAAAAGCTGCGATCTGATTTAGGACCTGGCCCTTGAAAGGGATGGGACTGGGCAAAATGACATCAAATGCTGAAATTCTGTCACTGGCAATCATTACAAGTAATTGATTATCAATGTAGTAAACATCTCTTACTTTACCATGGTACTCATTCATTTGATGGGGAAAAGGCTTTCTATTCATGGTACAAAATTAATTTTTTAAAGATACAAATGATAATTTTTTCTAGAATGCGAACAATATGTTAATTTGTAGAACGATTCAAACAAAAACAACAATCTATGAAAAAATGTTTAAGCCATTTTGCGATCCTTTGCCTATCTACTTTAATAGTATTTACAGCAAATGCTCAAAATGCAAGTAGTGTTTCAGGTTCAGTAAAAAATGCAAGTACTTCAGAAACAGTAGCTGCAGTTTCAGTTACCCTTAAAGGTAATAATTCTGGAACCTACACAGATGACAAAGGTAATTTCAAGTTAACTGTGACTCAAAAAGCACCTTATACCTTGGTATTCTCTTCTGTCGGTTTCGATAATAAAGAAGTGGTTGTCAATGCAAATTCAGGTAATTTAAGTGTTAGCCTTACACCGGCTTATGTCTTAGGTTCTGATGTGGTAGTGGCTGCTTCTAGAGTATCAGAGAAATTTCTTGAATCTCCGGTAACAATTGAAAGAATTAGCAATGCAAATATTAAAACTGCACCTGCTTCAGGTTATTATGATATCCTTGGAAATTTAAAAGGGGTAGACGTAGTGGCTGCAAGTATATTATTTAGAAGTATTTCTACAAGAGGTTTTAACGGTAGTGGTAACACACGTATGAACCAATTAATTGACGGAATGGACAACCAGTTACCTGGTTTGAACTTCTCCGTTTCAAGTATTGTAGGTTTAACAGAATTAGACGTGGATAATATTGAATTATTACCAGGTGCTTCTTCTGCATTATATGGTTCTGGTGGTATGAATGGTACTGTTTTAATCAACAGCAAAAACCCATTCAAATACCAAGGTTTAAGTTTTCAAGTGAAGCATGGTATTAACCATGTTGATAGATCTCAACGTCCTAGAGCTGCTTTTAAAGATTATACAGTAAGATGGGCTACTAAAATTGGCGATCGTTTTGCTTACAAAGTAAGTGCTCAATATACAGAAGCGCATGACTGGTTAGCAGATAACACTTCAAACTATTCTAGATTAGTGGGTAATGGAAATGGTGGTGTTATCGCTGGTACAAGATTAACAGATCCGAACTATGATGGTATTAACTTATATGGTGATGAAACAAGTTTGAATATTAATAATGGCTTAATTGCGCCAGTGAAAGCAGGTATCCTTGCTCAATTAGCAGGTGTCTATGGTGCTGCTGGTGCAGGTGTGGTATTGGGTCAACTACAAGGTGCTTCTGCAGTTTACAATACACTTGACAAGTATAAAGGGTTCTTAGGCGCTAGTCCAGCAACAGCTGGTTTAGTCCCTTATGCTACTTTCTTATTTGGTGATGCAAAAGGTTGGTATAAAGACATGAACGTTTCTAGAACTGGATATGGTGAAGCTTCTGTCGTTAACCCAATTGCAAAAAATTTAAAAGTAACAGGGTCGGTTCATTATAAAGTAAACGATAAAACAGAAGCTTCATTAAGCGCTTATACTGGTTCTGGTAATACAGTATATACAGGTTCTGATCGTTATTCTTTACGTGATTTTGCATTGAGTCAATTAAAGTTTGAATTGAAATCTAAAAACTGGATGTTCCGTGCTTATAAAACATTGGAAGATGCGGGTAACTCATTTAACTCAACTATTACCACTCGTTTATTCAATGAATCTTGGAAGCCTAGTGCTACTTGGTATCAACAATATACTGGTGCTTATACTCAATACAGAGATGCTGGCTTAGGCTACATCGCTGCTAACAATGCTGCTCGTTTAATAGCTGATGCTGGTAGGCCAACTGGTAATATAGCTGAAAATTCACTTTTCAAAACAGTAGCTACTACTCCTATTTCTAAAGGAGGTGGTAAGTTCTTAGATCAATCTCAATTAAGTGTTGCAGAAGGTACTTTAAACTTAACTGAAATGTTAAATTTAAATAAGTATGATATTGACTGGTTAGTAGGCGGAACAGCAAAATTGTATACCTTGAATTCTCAAGGAACATTATTTGCTGATACAACTGGAAGATTATACATCAATGAGACAGGTGCTTTTTCTCAACTTTCTAAGAAATTCTTTGGAGATGTTTTGAAATTATCTTTCTCTGGACGTTATGACAAGAATACCAACTTTGCTGGTAAATTCACTCCAAGATTCTCTGCAGTGGTGAAAGTAGCAGAAGATAACAATATCCGTCTTTCTTATCAAAACGCTTATCGTTTCCCAACAACTCAAAACCAATGGATTAACTTATTAGTGGGTGGTGGTACTCGTTTAATGGGAGGTTTACCTCAATTAAGAGATTACTATAAATTCAATACGAACCCTGCTTATACTTTAGCAAGTGTGAACCAATTTGGTGCAGCTGCTGCTGGAGGAAAAGTGGATCCTTCATTATTAAAGCAACAAGTATTTGGAGAGTTTAAACCTGAATCAATGAATTCATTTGAAATTGGTTACAAAACTTTAATTGCTAAGAAATTATTAATTGATTTCTATGCATACGCTGGTCGCTATCAGAATTTCATTAGTGGGGTAACAGTGTTGCAATCAAGAAATGCGGCTAGTCCTAGTCCATTAGATGTATTAGATGCAAATAAGAGAATTGCTTACAGTATCTCTACTAACGCTACTGCTAATGTTTCTACAAAAGGATGGGGTGCATCAGTAGATTATTTATTACCTAATCGTTTTGTATTTACTGCAAATCTTTTCACAGATGAAATTGGTGAATTACCTGCTGGCTTTATTTCTTATTTCAACACACCTACTTGGAGATCTAACTTCGGTTTAAGCCATCCAGGTTTATTGATGAATGACAGATTAGGCTTTAATATTAATTTACACTACCAAGATGAGGTTGCTTATGAGGGTACATTCGTAGCAGGTATGGTTCCATCATACCAAACTATAGATGCTGTACTTACTTATAAAGTACCTAAATACAAGTCTTTGATTAAAATAGGTGGTACTAACATTACTAACAAATACTATTATACAGCTTTCGGTAGTCCACAAATTGGTGGATTGTACTACATAAGCTTAGCATATAACGTATTATAATTCGTTTTTGGGTGGGTTAGATTTTAGATCCCCTCTTCCTGACTGGCTCAGGCGGAGGGGATTTTTTTATGCCCTAGAATTACTTTTTTCCTTTATAAATCTCTATTTTTGCAACTCAAATTAAATAGTTATTCATGCGATCAATTGCCTTAAGAGAAGCCATCAGGGAAGCCATGAGCGAGGAGATGAGAAGAGACGAAAGAGTCCTGCTAATGGGAGAGGAAGTAGCTGAATACAATGGCGCTTATAAAGTAAGCCAGGGTATGTTAGCCGAATTTGGCGCTAAACGTATAATTGATACTCCTATATCTGAATTAGGCTTTACGGCAGTAGCTGTAGGGGCAGCTCAGAATGGATTAAGACCCATTGTGGAGTTTATGACTTGGAACTTTGCGGTACTGCCCTTGGATCAAATATTAAATACGGCAAGTAAGATGCTAGCCATGAGTGGAGGCCAAATTGGATGTCCTATTGTTATGAGAGGGCCTAATGGAAGTGCGGGTCAATTAGGAGCACAGCATTCAACTGCTTTTGAAAGTTATTTGGCCAATATCCCTGGGATTAAAGTAGTGTCTATATCTAATGGATATGATGCAAAAGGTTTATTAAAGCAAGCCATTCGTTATGAAGAAGATCCTATTATGTTCTTGGAAAGTGAAGTGATGTATGGTGATAAATGCGAAGTGCCTGAAGAGGAATATTATATTCCCTTAGGACTTGCCGATGTAAAAAGACCAGGCCGTGATATTACTATTGTATCTTATAGTAAAATGATGAAGGTAGCATTGGGTGCTGCTGAAGAATTAGAGAAGGAAGGAATTAGTGCAGAAGTCATTGACCTAAGAACTATTCGTCCTTTAGATTGGATGACGGTTTTAGAAAGCGTTAAAAAAACAAATAGACTTGTAATCGTGGAAGAGCAATGGCCATTTGCCTCTGTTTCTTCTGAGTTAAGTTATCGCATACAAAAAGAGGGCTTCGATTATTTAGATGCACCTATAAGAAGAATTACCAGTGCCGATGCGCCGATGCACTATGCGCCTAATTTAACAGCTTTAGCTATACCAGATGTTACCAGAACGGTTAAATTAATTAAAGAAGTGATGCATCAGTACAAGTAAATGCTCAATCATCCTTTATTTAAGCCTTTCAAATTAAAATTGAGTTAATTCTAAATCTTTTTATAAATATCCCTCACAAAGGGATATTTTTGTTATAACAA
>CALPSK010000049.1 GCA_943326215.1 Sediminibacterium ginsengisoli
ACACAAAAAAATACTGCGCATTTTGGAATGGATCAATTTGTAACTGTATATGTGCCGCATTCCTACGCGATATCTGGAATTACTTTTATTGTTCCTTCTTCAAGAATAAAAAAATTACCGAAAGGCGTGAGCGCTGCAGAAGCAATGAAGTACGTGGTTTCAGGAGGTGTGACTACTGTTGACGACGCTGAGACTAATGACAGTAAACAAACTAATATTTAATTTATATCACTATAATGCAATTGCACAATTTTAATTCTGGCCCATCTATATTACCTCAAGAAGTTTTAGAAAAAGCTGCTGCAGCTATTCATAATTTTAATAATACGGGTTTATCAATTTTAGAAATAGGACATCGTACCTCTCATTTTGTAGAAGTAGTGAAGGAAGCACAAACTATTGTAAAAAGATTAATGGACATTGGCGACGATTATGAAGTTTTATTTTTACAAGGAGGCGCCACAATGCAGTTTATGCAAGTGCCTATGAATTTATTAGATGAAAATGGATTGGCTGCCATTTGTGATAATGGTGTATGGGGCAATAAAGCAGTGAAAGAAGCTAGTTTATTTGGACCTGTAAAAGTAGTATCAGATACTGCCGATAAAAAACATACTTATATCAATAAGGCTTTAGATATTCCATCTAATGCTACTTATTTACATATTACTACTAATAATACAGTGGAGGGAACCCAATGGCATAGCTATCCTCAGACTTCTGCCTTATTAGTGGGAGATATGAGCTCAGATATATTTTGCAGACCTACCAATTTTAAAGCTTTCGATTTAATGTATGCAGGGGCTCAAAAAAATATGGGTGCTGCAGGGGTTACCATGGTGGTGGTAAAAAAAGAAATTCTAGGAAAAACTAATAGAAAAATTCCTGCTATTCTTGATTACAGAAAACATATTGAGGCAGGTTCTTTATTAAATACACCTCCTGTTTTTTCTATATATGTTAGTTTATTAACCCTTCGTTGGATAGAAGCACAAGGGGGTTTAGCGGCTATGGAAAAATTAAACTTAGCAAAATCGAATTTATTATACAATACCATTGATAGTCTTTCGGCTTTTCATTGCCCCATTGCTAAAGAAGACAGAAGCATTATGAATGCAGTTTTCTTTTTAACAGATGCTTCCAAAGAAGAAGCATTTTTAGCTTTATGTAAAACAGAAGGAATGATTGGTGTGAAAGGTTATAGAACAGTGGGTGGCATTCGAGTGAGCATGTATAATGCCTTGCCTTATTCAAGTGTAGAAGCTTTCTGCAACTTGATGAAATCATTCGCTGAAAAAATTTAATTCTCAACAAAAAGAACGAACTTCGCGCCCATGGCAAAAATAAGTCCCTTTGAAGCTTTACGTCCTCAGCCTCAACTAGCAAAACAAGTTGCTAGTAAACCTTACGATGTTTTAAATAGTGCAGAAGCAAAAATAGAAGCAGTGGGTAATGCTTATTCTTTTTTACATATTACTAAAAGTGAAATTGGCTTAGCTGAAAACATCGATGTACATAGTCAAGAAGTATATCAATTGGCTTTAGAAAATTTAAATGCATTTATACAAAGAGATGTTTTATTTAAAGAGTCCAAGCCTTGTTATTATATCTATCAATTAATTATGGACGGCCGTGCACAAACAGGATTGGTTTGCGCAAGTAGTATTGATGACTATAATAATGATATTATTAAAAAGCATGAATTCACGCGTCCTGAAAAAGAATTAGATAGAATCAATCATATCAAGACTACTGGGGCTCAAACTGGCAATGTATTTTTAGCCTATAGAAACCAAGCAAGTATTGATACCATTATAGATAAATGGAAAACAACTAAAAATCCGGTCTACGATTTTACAGCTGAAGATGGCATTCAACATACAGTTTGGGCAGTAAGTGATGAAACCATCATTGATCAAATCACAAACTTGTTTGCAACTGAAGTGCCTTGCACTTATATAGCAGATGGTCATCATAGAGCAGCCTCTGCAGCTAAAGTAAAATTAGCCATTAGTGAAGAAGCGGTGAAACCCGGTGGCGAAGCTAAAAAAGTATCTGATTATTTTTTAACGACTTTATTTCCTTCTAATCAATTAGCCATTATGGATTACAACCGTGTGGTAAAAGATTTAAATGGTTTATCTGCCACTGCATTTCTTGCAGCACTTGAACAAGATTTTACGATACAAAAAGAAGAGTCTGCTTTCAAACCTACAGCCCTCCATAGTTTTGGAATGTATTTAGAAAACAATTGGTATCAATTAACAGCGAAGCCAGGTATTTATACAACTGATCCTATTGGTGTATTAGATGTAACTATTTTATCTAATTCAATTTTATCAAAAGTTTTAGGCATACAGGATCAAAGAACCGATAAAAGAATTGATTTTGTGGGTGGTATAAGAGGCATGGCTGAACTTGAAAAAAGAGTGAACAGTGGTGAGATGGCTCTAGCTATTAGTTTGTATCCAGTAACCATCGATCAATTATTTAATATAGCCGACGCCGGCGAAGTTATGCCTCCAAAAAGCACTTGGTTTGAGCCTAAATTAAGAGACGGCTTACTTACTCATTTGATTTACTAGTACTTATAAATGTTCTAATGCGAATTTATTAAAATGGGAAATTTATTCCTATTTGCTTGTCTATTTTCTTTTTTTTCTGCCCCTATTTCAGTAATTTGTTTGAATAAATTGCTTGCCTTATGGAATCTAAAAGACTTTTTGATTGTATCGAACATCAATTAAAACATTTCCCTAAAGAGGATATGTTGGCTGCCAAAGAAAATGGGAGCTGGCGTAAATATTCCACAAAGGAAGTAGCACAAATTGCCAATGAACTAAGTGCAGGCTTATTAAGCCTTGGTTTATCAGCCCATAATTTTTCTCCAGAAGGCAGCGATAAAATTGCAGTCATAAGTACCAACCGTCCTGAATGGATATTTGGTGATTTCGCCGCACAACAATTAGGTATTATTTGGGTACCTGTTTATCCTACTACCAATCCCTTAGAACTTACTTTTATATTAAACGACGCTTCCGTAAAATATATGTTCGCGAGCAGTCAAGAACTATATGATAAGGTTATGTCTATTAAAGACAAGGTTGATTGTTTAAAAGAAGTATACACCTTTGATCGTGTAGCGGGCGCTAAACATTGGTCTGAATTAAGAAATAATGACGCAGCTTTATTAGCGAAGGTAGAAGAAATTAAAAAAACAATTCCTGTTGATCACGTAACTACTTTTATTTATACTTCAGGCACTACGGGTACACCCAAGGGTGTCATGTTAACGCATAAAAATATTTATTTTAATTTATCGATGGGAAAAAAATCTTTTCCTTTCAACGATGCACCCGACCAAAAAGTACTCAGCTTTTTACCATTGAATCATATTTTTGAAAAGCTCGCTTCTTATATTTATTTATATAGTGGCATGAGTATTTATTATGCCGAAAGCTTAGAAACCATAGGAGATAATTTAAAAGAAATTTCTCCTGACGGATTTTCTACCGTACCTCGACTTTTAGAAAAGATGTTTGAAAAAATTATGATGAAGGGAGAAGAGTTAACCGGTGTCAAAAGAAAATTATTTTTCTGGGCAGTGGCCTTGGGTGAAAAATATGATAATTTAATTCCTGGCTCTTGGTGGTACCGTACGCAGTTAAAACTTGCCAATAAATTAATTTTTGTAAAATGGCGTGAAGCAGTGGGTGGCAATGTAAAATTTATTGTTACAGGTGGTGCGGCTTGTCAAGTGAAACTACTTCGCATTTTTAATGCAGCACAAATACCTATCTATGAAGGTTATGGTCCAACAGAAAATAGCCCTATTATTAGTGTGAATCAACAAACCCCAGGCGGCTCTAAATACGGAACAGTAGGCCCTGTCATTGAAGGGGTCCAGTATAAATTAGAAGCAGATGGAGAAATATGTGTGGCGGGCCCGAGCGTCATGTTAGGCTATTATAAGCGTCCCGATTTAACGGCTGAAACTATTATTGATGGCTGGTTGCATACTGGAGATATAGGAGTAGTAGAAGATGGTAAGTATTTAAAAATTACCGATCGTAAAAAAGAATTATTTAAAACAAGTGGTGGTAAATATGTAGCACCGCAGCCTATTGAAAATAAAATGAAGGAGAGCCCATTTGTTGAACAAATTATGCTGGTGGGCGATAATAGACGATTTGTAAGTGCGTTAATAGTGCCTTCTTTTGCTAAATTAAAAGACTGGTCTAAACAACATGGTATTGAATATGTAAGCAATGCAGAAATTATAAAAAATACAATGGTGCTTACCATGTTACAAGATACTATTGATGAGTATAATAAATTATTCAATCAGGTAGAGCAAATTAAAAAGTTTGCTTTAATACCAAGAGAGTGGAATATTGATAACGGTGAAATGACTCCAAAATTAAGTCTAAGAAGAAAAGTGGTATTGGGCAATTTTGAAAAAGAGATTGAGGCCATGTATGTTTAATGAACAGGTTTAGAAACTATTTATAAATAATTTTATATTAAACTATGTTTAAAAAACTTAGCGCTCTTAAAAAACATAGTCTGGTTTTTTGCTTGCTTCTTGTGTTTACTATAAGCTGCATTTCCGTTTTTGCACAAACGAATAAGGGAGAACTTTCTAATCCATTTTATAATTATAAAGGTAAACTCATTATAATAGGAGGGGGCTCCATACCCGATTCTTTATTTAGTTTTTTTGGAAACTATATTGGAGGCAAGGATGAACCTGTAGTGTATATTCCCACAGCCACCACCGATGAAGAATATATTCAAAAGGGCGAACACCTTATTAAATTCACATCTCAAGGCTTTACTAATTTAAGCACCATACACACACGCGATAAAAAAGAGGCGGACAATCCAAAAAATATTGAACTGCTGCGTAATGCCAAGGGATTGTATTTTGGAGGAGGAGATCAGCAATTAATTGCAGACGCTTATGCAGGTACTAAACTCTATGATGAATTCATTGCCTTATTAAATAGAGGAGGTGTTATCATGGGAACTTCTGCAGGAGCCACTATCATGGGCTCTTTAATGGTGGGAGGCGATGCCAGAGATGATATAAGTAAAAACTACATTTTTAACCCTGCCTTTTCTTTTATGACCAATACTGCACTAGATCAGCATGTATTAGTGCGCAATCGACAATTTGATTTAATTTCTGTTATTGAACATTACCCTGGCACATTAGGCATTGGAATGGACGAATCAACCGCCATTATTGTCGAAGCTGGACAATTTAAAGTTTGGGGTAAGTCTTATGCAATGTTATATGACCCCATGGACTGGGCAGCACAAAAAAAGAAATGGGGTAGAGTTTTAAAACCCTTTAAGATGATGGCCTCAGGTAGCCGTTTTAATTTAGTGACAAGAGTGATTACTAAATAAATACCTTTCAATTAAAATATAAATAGGGTTTCCATTATTATATTGTTTTATACAATATCATTATTGTTTAATAATCTGACAAAAATCTATCTAATTATTTAAACAATATCCTAATAAGCAGGCCCAATAAGGGTCTTAACTTTATAAATAATTGTAAATCAATAATTTATAATTGTAAAATAGCTTTTTATTAAAATATTTTAACAAATTATTTTTTTAAATAATAAATATCTATACTTTTACCATAGTATTAAGTCTAAGATTATCCCCCTAATCTTTCTTTATTACTGTTTACCCCCAAAGGTAGAATAGATTTTCCCCAAGAAATTTTAATTGGTTATTGACCTAACCTATTAATCACAGTTTATTAAAATTAATACATGAGAATAATATTTAAAATTCTGATGTCAACAGTCATAGTAATGACTTTTACATCAATCTTTAGTGTCGCTAACGCACAAGATGCACCAACAACTAGTAAATATGGTTGGGGTTTAACCAATGGTATTTCTGTAAATAATTTCACATACGATCAACCACATAATGGAATGAATCTAGGTTATACTGGTGGTGGATTTATTGATCGCACATTAGGAACGAAAAACAGATTAAGACTAAGATTAAACTTAGGCTATACAGGTGCGGGTGGTCAATTAACTACTTTCAAAGACGATACTAGATATGGCTTTGACAACATGTTTACATTCAAAAATGCAAAACAAAGCAGTTATTTGTTGCATTCTGTTGATTCATGGTTGTCTTTGTTTTATCAAAAACAAACTAAGAACGATTGGAAATATTATGTCGGCCTTGGTGCAGGCATGGAAAATAAATTTTTTGAAACAGAGCGTTATCAAAAAACGGGTGAATTTTTATCAGGTATTTACGGTACTGTACAAGATCAACAATTCTCTAATCGTTTTGAAAATTATTGGTTTAACGGAAATCTTACTGCGGGTATTGAATTACCAACAAGTAAAAAAGTAAACTTCATTATTGAAGCAAGATATTTATATGGTTTAACTGCTGCTAGAAATAACTATTCTTATATAGAATTTGATGGTGTGATGGGAGAAGTAAGAACCAATGCCTTCCAATTAACAGTGGGTGTAAGAAATATGTTCAAAGCAGGAAAAGCTAAAACAAAATAATTTTAAAATAACAAAACAAACAATCAATTAAAAAAAACAAAAAAGTAATATTATGAAACAATTTAGATTCATACTTCTTTGTGCAACAATCGCAGTAATTTCATCTAGTCTTACTGGTTGTA
>CALPSK010000050.1 GCA_943326215.1 Sediminibacterium ginsengisoli
AATAACACTAAGTTCTACACTTTTAATAGCTGAAAGCTATTTTTTATTAGAGGCCATCTGCTCTTTTGAAAAGCTTAATAAGCCCACTTCATTAAAACTAGCACTCATTACTTGTAAGCCAAATGGCATACCATTACTATGCGTAAATAAGGGAATGGAAATGGCTGGTATACCCACCAAATTCGCATACACCGTATAGATATCCGCTAAAAACATTTCCGTAGCACTATGATTTTTTTCACCCAGACTAAAAGCGGTAGTAGGTACTGTAGGCGATAGTATTAAATCATATTTTGAAAACACAGTACTAGTTAAGTCCACTAATTTTTGTCTTACTTGTTGAGCCTTGGTAAAATAGGCATCGAAATAACCGGCACTTAAAACAAAACTGCCTAGTAAAATTCTTCTTTGTACTTCTTCGCCGAATCCCTCTGTTCTTGTTTTTTTATATAAATCATTTAGGTCAGCTACGCTTTCCTTAGTTCTATGACCAAATTTAATGCCATCATACCTTGATAAATTACTGGAAGCCTCCGCGGTGGTTAATACATAATAGGTAGGCACTAGATAAGAGAGTAATGAAAAATCAATAGCTTCTATTATATACCCATTAGCCGACAAGTCTTTTAAATAGGTTTCTATTTGCGTTTTAATTTCTGCATCTAGGCCAGGATGAAAAAGTGTTTCTTTAAAATAGGCTACTTTTTTAGGGCTAGTTGCCTTTTCTATTTCCTGACTTTCTATTTCTTTACGCTCTATTAATTTACTGTAAGCAGGAACGGGTTTACTAGAAACCGTACTATCAAATTCATCTGCTCCTGCCATTACTTCTAAAACAAGTGCAGCATCTTCAATAGTTTTTGAAAAAATACCAATTTGATCAAAGGAAGAGGCATAGGCAATTAATCCATAACGAGAAATACGACCATAACTTGGCTTTAATCCCACTACTCCGCAAAAGTCTGCAGGTTGTCTTACAGAACCTCCTGTATCGGATCCAATACTAATCATGGATAAACCCGCTTGCACCGAAACGGCAGAACCTCCTGAAGAACCACCAGGTACTTTAGAATTATCTATGGCGTTTTTTACAGGACCATAAGCAGAATTTTCATTGCTGCTACCCATAGCAAATTCATCGCAGTTCTGACGTCCAATAATAATGGCTCCCTCGTCTACTAATTTTTGAATAGCGGTGGCTGTATAAACAGCAGTATAATTTTCTAAGATTTTAGAAGCAGCGCTTAGCTTATGTCCTTTATAAGAAAGTACATCTTTAATGCCAATAACTACACCATGTAATTTTCCTAAGGTTTTACCTTCTTTTCTCTGGGCATCTAAATGCGCTGCCAGACTTAAGGCTTCTTCAGAAAATATTTCTAGATAAGCATTTAAATTTTCTTTTGCAGCGATTTGGTCCAAATAATATTTTACTGCTTGGGTACAAGTGGTACGCTCTGCTACTAATGCAGCATGGTAGTCATTGATGGAAGTAAACCGAAACAAAGGCTTATAAATTAAGCAGGTTTTTCGTCTTTTTCTTTGATTCCGTCTTCGATCTCTTTTTTCACGTTGTTTTTAGCATCGTTGAATTCGCGAATACCCTTTCCTAATCCACGCATGAATTCAGGGATTTTACGTCCGCCAAACATTACTAAAATAACCACACCGATAATTAATAATTCTTGAAATCCTAAGTTGCCCATAATATTGAATTTAGAAGTTTAAAGGTAAGGTAATTATAAAATAGAAAAGCAGTATTTTTTATGAATTAAACCTATGAAAAGCCAAATATTTGTTACAAAAAAAGCCCCGTTTTCATGGATATGAGAACGGGGCTTTATATAGTTTACTAGTGGTGTACTAGCTATCTTTCTAGAATCTTTTTTCTTTAATACGAGCGCTCTTACCGCTTCTATCGCGTAAGTAATACAATTTAGCGCGACGTACTTTACCAGACTTATTCAACAAAATACCATCGATATTAGGTGATAAGAAAGGGAATAAACGCTCTACGCCTACTCCGTCAGAAATTTTACGCACTGTAAAAGAGGCTGTTGCGCCTGTTCCTTGTGTTTTAATAACATCTCCACGGAAACTTTGAATACGCTCTTTACCACCCTCTACAATTTTGTAGTTTACGGTAATATTATCACCAGCTTTGAAGGCTGGATAGTCTTTTTTTGCGGTCAATTGCTCGTGTACAAATTTTACTGCTTCGCTCATAATACATTGTTTTTGCGGACGGCAAAGGTAGGAGAACCCACCTTATAATCCAAATTATTTGATCCAAAATTAATAATCGCCTATCTGGCAATGTTCACAGCCCTTTTCTCCCTTATAACGGTTACTTTAATTTGACCAGGGTAAGTCATCTCAGTTTGTATTTTTTGGGCTATTTCGAAGCTTAATTGATCAGAACTGGCATCCGTTACCTTTTCAGCCTCCACAATGACTCTTAACTCACGACCCGCTTGAATCGCATAGGCTTTTTCTACCCCTGTGTAGTTCATGGCTAAGTTTTCTAAGTCCTTGATTCTCTGAATATATTGTTGCATAATCTCTCTTCTTGCCCCTGGTCTCGCACCGCTAATCGCGTCACAAGCCTGGATAATAGGAGAAATCACATATTCCATTTCCATTTCATCATGGTGGGCCCCAATGGCATTCACCACTGCTGGGTTTTCACCGTATTTCTCAGCTAGTTTAGCCCCTAATAAGGCGTGGCTTAACTCCGTTTCTTCATCAGGCACTTTACCTATATCATGTAATAGACCTGCTCTTTTCGCTAGTTTTGGATTCAATCCTAATTCTGCTGCCATGATACCACATAAATTAGCGGTCTCACGTGAGTGCATTAATAAGTTTTGACCATAAGAAGAACGGAATCTCATTTTACCAATAATTCTGATCAACTCTTTATGTAATCCATGAATTCCTAATTCGATAACTGTTCTTTCTCCAATTTCTGCAATTTGATCTTCTAATTGACGACGTGTTTTTTCTACCACTTCTTCAATACGTGCTGGATGTATACGACCATCTGCCACTAAGCGTTGTAAACTTAAACGCGCAATTTCACGACGAAGTGGATCAAAGGATGAAAGTAAAATAGCTTCTGGTGTATCATCTACAATTAAATCTACTCCTGTAGCTGCTTCAATGGCACGAATATTACGACCTTCTCTTCCAATAATTTGACCTTTCATTTCATCTGATTCCAAATTAAATACAGTCACTGTATTTTCAATGGCTACTTCTGCAGCCGTTCTTTGAATAGATTGAATGATAATTTTTCTAGCTTCTTTGTTGGCCTTTTGCTTCGCGTCTTCGATAATCTCTTGTTGTAAAACAAGGGCCTGTGTTTGCGCCTCATGCTTTAAGCTTTCAATTAATTGTTGCTTAGCATCTTCAGCACTTAGATTAGATATCTTTTCTAATCTACGAATATGCTCTTCTTGGTGTTTCTCTAATTCAGTGCGCTTTACATTGATTAAGTCAATCTCACGATTTAATTTTTCTTTAATCACATCGTTGTCTTTGACTTGCTTATCTAAAGAAGCCTCTTTCTGATTAATTGTAAGTTCTTTTTGCTTAATTCTATTTTCCGCCTCGCCAATTTTTTTGTTTTTTTCTAAAAGGTCACGATCGTATTCGGACTTTAATTGCACGAAACGTTCTTTCGCTTCCAATTGCTTTTCTTTTTTAATCGTCTCCGCTCTTAATTCGGTTTCTTTTAAAATATTAGCAGCTTGTGCTTCGGCTTCTTCAACTTGTTTTTTGGTATTGCGGGCAAATACAATTTTGCCTACGAGTAAGCCCCCGAGTAGGGAAGCGCCTCCAATGATGACGAATAATATGTTCTGGTCCATTGTTTAAATCTTGTTGTTTGTAAATAATGCATACTCCCCTTTTTCGTTGTTATTGAGGTTAAAACTTCATGGTGAGTGAGGTTAAAACATTAATCCTATATTATTTATAAATCATTGATAGTCACCTATAGCAAGCTTCATTTCTTCCTTAACTCTAGGATGACGTATTTAGATTATTCATAATGCGTCAAAGGTTCCGCTACGAAGATAATCAAATAATGGAAAGAATGGAGTCGATGGAGGCAAATTATGTGGCCTAAAGGGCCTTTTCAATAGAACTTGTAAGCGCATCAATCTGATTTTGAATCGCTTCTAGCTCATAGAGGTTCTGACCCGTCTGCTGCTGCTCGGTAGTGAACCAAAGTAAAACCATGGAAATATAGTCCTGCATATCCTTGCCCGCATAGGCATTTTTAAATTCTACCATTTTCTGGTTAATAAGGGCTGCCGTTTTACGAACCGCCTCCTCATCCTTGGCAGCTAGCTTTATACGGTAGGACCTATCGGCAATAGTAATATTAACAGGAATTAAAGAGTCTTCTTGATGGTCTGTAATAGCTTGGTTCTCTGACATAGATTAAGGGTTCAAGTTTTTAATGGCAGTATCTATTTCTTTAATATAATGATCTACTTTTTTAATGAGGGCTGCTTTGTCGGTAGGCTGCATGCTAGCCGTATTCACCATGGCCGCCGCAATTTTAGATTTTCCCTCCTGCACTTGTTCCATTAATTCTTTTACAAGGTTTTGCTCCTTGGTCAAACTTGCCTTTAACTGCAAGTTTTCTTTTTCTATCAAAGCACTACGCTTTAATAAGAGTTGAAGTTTGTCTTGTAAATTAGCTAATGAACTAGCAATATCCACCATATTTAAATTTTGATTTTACTAAAAAATTTATTTTCTAATTTCTGCTTGCAAATTATTTTCAAATTCTTTAACCAATTTTTTCATCATCGTATCTATCTCCACATCGGTCAATGTTTTATCTGTTGCATTGAAAACAAAATTAATGGCCACCGATTTTTTCTGGTCTCCCAATTTTTCACTTTCAAATATATCGAAAACACTGCTTTGTTGAAGGGCTGTTAATTTAACAGCTGCAATGCTTTGTTCAATGGCAGCGTAGGCTGTAGCGCTTGGAAGTACCAAGGCAATGTCGCGTTCTACTGAAGGATATTTAGAAACTTCTTGGTACACTACTTGTAGGCTTTGGTACATTGTAAGCAAGTTGGCTAAATCGAATTGAATGTATAAAACCGATTGCTTAATACCAAATGCTTGTAATTTTTTACTGCCAATAATATCTAAAGAGCAAACTGTTTTTTTATCTACTATATAATTGACTTGACCTGCATCGCCAGTTTTCCACTGTCCAGTAGGAAGTCCTAATAATTTACAAATTGCAGTGGCCATTCCTTTGGCTACAAAAAAATCAGCAGGCAAGGCCTTCATTCTCCAACCTTCTGCATTTTGTTTGCCTGATATATAAATAGCTAATTGCTCCGACTCATAATATTTACCAGCTCCCGACTTGCCATATATTTTTCCCATTTCAAAAAAGGAGATAGAAGTATTTTTTCTATTAATATTATAAGCAATGGTTTCAAGACCTGTCTCTAACATGGAAGGACGCATTACATCTAATTCTGCAGTTAAATTATTCAACATTTTTACAGAACGCGCTAACACTTCTTCAGAAAAATAGGCGCTATTGGTAATCGAGTTGGTTAAAATTTCAGTGAAGCCTCGGCCTACTAAATATTGTGCAATCTTATCTTTGAACTTTTCTTTTTTCTCTAGTGGATCAATGGCAGGGCTCATAGTAATCACACTGGGAATAGCAATATTATCAAGGCCATCAATTCTTAATACTTCTTCTACTATATCTGCAGCAATACTAATATCTGGTTTATGATAAGGCACGGCCAATTCTAAACCCTCTGCTGTTTCTTTTAAAATTTCAAAACCTAAACTACTAAGAATGGTTTTCACTTTATCTGTTGGATAAACTTTACCACTTAACTTTTTTAAATAAGCAAAGGAAATGTTCACTTTCGTTTTAGGAGCTGGTGCAGGATACACATCAATGACTTCACTACATTTTCCACCGGCTAATTCTTGTATTAATTGAGCAGCATGTTCTAATACTAGTACTGTGCCGTCAATAGCCACCCCCTTTTCAAAACGAGTAGCCGCATCGGTTCTTAAACCATGGTGCACAGAAGTTTTTCTGATATGTACATTTTCAAATAGTGCGCTTTCTAAAAATAAATTCGTGGTACTTGCTTTTACACCAGAACTTAGTCCACCAAAAACACCTGCAATACATAAAGGCTTTTGCGAATCGCTAATCATTAAATCATTCGCAGTTAATGTTCTCTCCACACCATCAAGTGTAGTAAACTTAGTACCTGCTGGATATTTTTTAACAAGAATGGTTTTATCTTTTATCTCTGCTGCATCAAAAGCATGAAGGGGTTGCCCAGTTTCATGCAAAATATAATTCGTAATATCTACAATATTATTAATGCTACGAACACCAATGGCTTGTAATTTATTTTTTAACCAAGTAGGAGACTCTTTCACTGTAACACCTTCTATCACTACCCCAGTATATCTTTTACAACCTGCAGTATCTTCAATACTTACTTTAAAAGGCGCTACCGATTTATCTTTACTTGCTTGTTTTTTGAATGGACTAATAGCAGACACCGG